>DATFJQ010000289.1:0-3236 GCA_035269125.1 Roseovarius sp. | reverse complement strand
CGTCGATGAACGCCTCGTATTGGTCACGGTCCATCGGGCAGTTCAGGTAGGCGGTGCGCTCTTCCTCAGTTTCGCCTTTGTCATAGCGTGACTGCATCCACGCCTTGGACATGTCGATACTGTCAAAATAGACAATCGGCGCGATGGCATCGAAAAACGCCAGTGCCTCGGCCCCGGTTTCGCGGGCAATTGCCTGACCCAACCCTTCGCTGGTCAGCGGGCCGGTGGCGATGATCCAATGGCCATCGTCGGGCAGGGCGCTGATTTCGCCATAATCAACAGAAATCAGCGGATGATCGCGCAGGCGCTGCGTGACCGCTTGGGAAAATGCATCCCGGTCCACGGCCAAGGCACCACCGGCGGGCAGGCGGTTTTGATCGGCCATTGCCATGATCAACCCGTCCGCCGTGCGCATTTCCCAATGCAACAGACCGACGGCGTTCTGTTCGTCATCATCCGAGCGAAAGGAATTGGAACAGACCATTTCCGCCAGATCGCCGGTGCGATGGGCAAAGGTTTCGACCTTTGGGCGCATTTCGTGGATGACAACGGGCACGCCCATTTGCGCGGCCTGCCATGCGGCCTCTGACCCGGCCATGCCGCCGCCGATGATATGAAGTGTTTTGCTCATGCTGCGCGATGTAGGCGAACGGCCGCCGTTTGGAAAGGGCAGGATCGCACCTTACCCCTGCGACCAGTCCGGCGGACGTTTTTCCAAGAAGGCGGCGATGCCTTCGGCGGTATCGCGATACAGCATGTTTTCCACCATCACCTCACCGGTATACGCATAGGCCTGATCCAGCGGCATTTCCAATTGATCATAGAAAGCGCGTTTGCCGATGCGCACGGCGGCGCCCAGTTTGGCGGCGACGGTATCGGCCAACTCGTCGGTTGCGGCCTCAAGATCGTCATGCGGCACGGCGCGGTTGATCAGGCCCAGTTCCAATGCGCGGTCAGTGTCGATGAATTGGCCTGTGGTCAGCATCTCGAACGCCTGTTTTCGAGGGATGTTGCGCGACAGCGCCACCATGGGTGTCGAACAAAACAGGCCGATATTCACGCCGTTCACGCCAAATCGCGTGCCTTCAGCAGCCACGGCCATATCGCAGGACGCGACCAGCTGACAGCCGGCGGCGGTGGCAATCCCGTGGGGCTGCGCGATGACGGGTTGTGGCAGGTTGCGAATGCTGGTCATCACGCGGCCACAGCGTGCGAACAGATCCGCGAAATAGGCCTTGCCGCCATCGTCGGCCTGACGGCCTTGGGTCATTTCCTTAAGGTCGTGCCCGGCGCAAAACGCCTTGCCGGTTCCGGCCAGAATGACAACACGGATCGTGTCGTCTTGGGCCAGAGCGTCGAATTGATCCTGAAGCGCGGCCAGCATCGCATCGCTGAGCGCGTTCAGCTTTTCGGGGTGGTTAAGCGTCAGCCGGGCGATTGCGCCACGGTCGCTGCGTTCCAGAATTGCCATCTTGCACCTCCTCTTATGTTATGGACAACCTTACGCAGGAACAGGCCGGGAGGGAACCACATGGCATTGAAAATGGCGCGCGAGGATCTGACAGAGTTTTTAGCCGCAGAATTTCCACAGGTGGCGCAGGACTTTGTGATCGAGGATGTGGCGGAAAATGGCATTCGCGTGCGCTTGGCCACGCAAGAGCGGCATCTGCGCCCCGGCGGAACGGTTTCGGGGCCGACAATGTTCGCCTTGGCGGATGTGGGGGTGTATCTGGCGATCCTTGCGATGATCGGGCCAAAAGCACTGGCGGTGACCACAAATTGCAGCATTGATTTCATGCGCAAACCCGCCGCCGGTGCCGATCTGATCGCCGAATGCCGCCTGTTGAAGATGGGCCGGGTTCTGGCGGTAGGCGATGTGTTGATCATGTCCGAAGGAATGGAGGCGCCGGTGGCGCGGGCCAGCCTGACCTATTCGATCCCGCCGAAATAGTGATTTTGGGCCGGGATTGACGTGCCCCGGCTCATTCAGTTGCAACGGATTTTGGTCTGGCAAGACGTTTATGCGCCTGCCATGCGCAGTATTTTGAAAACCGTTGCCTGTAACGCCTAAAGCGATGGGGTATTATTATACCCAAATCACAAATCATTGATTTGAAAGAACAATATTAAACCAGTCGCGCTTGACCTGACAGCGGTAGCCTTTATAACCGCGCCATCGCACAAAGGGGCAGGCCCATTGGTCTGTCTGGCACGTCAACAAGGGATTTCCCTGCAATGAAAACATTCTCTGCAACTCCGGCAGATATCGACAAGAAATGGATCCTGATCGACGCCGAGGGCGTTGTTCTGGGCCGTCTTGCTTCGATCATCGCCATGCGCCTGCGTGGTAAGCACAAGGCGTCGTTCACGCCGAACATGGACATGGGTGACAATGTGATCGTCATCAATGCCGACAAGGTTCAGCTGACCGGCAACAAGCGCGACAAGCCCAACTACTGGCACACCGGCCATCCCGGCGGGATCAAATCGCGCACGACCGGCGAAATTCTGGAAGGCGCGTTTCCTGAACGCGTTGTCACGCAAGCGGTCAAGCGCATGCTGCCGGGCAACCGTCTGGCCCGCAAGCAGATGACCAATCTGCGCGTTTACGCCGGCACCGAGCATCCCCACGAGGCGCAAAGCCCCGAAGTGCTGGATGTGAAATCCTTGAACAAGAAAAACACGCGGGTGGCATACTGATGGCTGAAGAAATCAAATCGCTCGAAGGTCTGGAAGCGGTCGCCGAAGGCGGTGCCGTGGCCGAGGCCGAGGTCGCAACCCCGCGTGAGCCCGTCCGTGACGATCTGGGCCGCTCCTACGCCACCGGCAAACGGAAAGACGCGGTCGCCCGCGTTTGGATCAAGCCCGGTTCGGGCAAGATGCTGGTGCGCGACGCCAAGGGCAACTACATCGACTATACCAAGTATTTCGCACGGCCGGTTTTGCAGATGATCCTGCGCCAGCCCTTCGAAGTTGCCGGTGTGTCCGAGCAGTTCGACGTCATGGCAACCGTCAAGGGCGGTGGCCTGTCGGGTCAGGCCGGGGCCGTCAAGCATGGGATTTCCAAAGCCCTGCAACTGTACGATCCGACCCTGCGGTCGTCGCTCAAGGCGGCAGGCTTCCTGACCCGCGACAGCCGCGTGGTGGAACGTAAGAAATTCGGTAAGCGCAAGGCGCGCCGGAGCTTCCAGTTCTCGAAGCGTTAAGCAAAGCTACAACGTATCTTCGAAAAGCGC
>DATFJQ010000288.1:0-4164 GCA_035269125.1 Roseovarius sp. | reverse complement strand
AAATCGACAAGGGGCATTGGTATCTGAACGCCTCGGCCTACACCGATTGGGTGGACGATTACATTCTGCGCGATCAGTTTTCAGTGGCGAATGTCACCACATACCGCAACATCAGTGCGCGCCTGTCGGGTGTTGAACTGTCCGCAGGGTGGGAACGCAATGGCTGGGAAATCTGGGGCGATGCGACTTATACCCATGGCGAAAACGAAACCTTCAATGCCCCGCTGGCGCAAATTCCGCCGCTTCAGGGGCAGGTGTCGGTGGCCTATGGTCAGGATGGTTGGCGCGCCGGTGCGCGGGTAAACTGGGCCGATGATCAGGACAGGATCGACCTGTTCCGCGATCCGGGTGCAACCAACGGCTATACCACGCTTGATCTGTTCGGCAGCTACGAGGTGCACGACAGCACCGTCCTGTTGGCGGGCATGAACAACGTGACCGATGAAACCTACGCCAACCACCTCAGCCGTTCCAACCTGTTCGATCCAGCGGTCACACAGGTGAACGAGCCGGGCCGCACATTCTACATCAAGCTTGAATCGAAGTTCTAAGCCTTGGTCCCGGCGCGGCTTGTCGTGCCGTGCCGGGGATGCTTGCACGGTTCAAGCGTTCCAGCGAATGCCGCCGCATTCGGCAATATCATAGCCTGCCATCTGTCCGGCGTGGGTTTTGAAACTGTCGCTCTGGCAAAAGGCCATCAGCCGTTGCATCGGTGGCTCGAACCATGCGCGGCGATCGACCAGCAGGTCGAACCGTTCCTCGATCACCGGGACAAAGGCCAACCCGTGTTGCGCCGCCAGCGATTGCAAGCCAAAGGTCACATCGCCATGGCCGTCGGCCACGGCCAGCACGGCGTCGGTTTCGCTGGGGGCGGTGTCTGTCTGGCGCTCGGCTGAAAGCTTTAGACCGGCCTTGGCGGCCAGTTCAGCAAACAGGGCTTGGGTGCCGGTGTCTGCGGGGCGCGGCACGATCACCCGGCCCGCCAGATCGGCAATGCCCGTCACCGTATCGGCCAGATCGGGCCGCATCACCAGCCCCCGCGCCCGTCGTGCCCATGCCACCAGAACGGCGTTTTGATCGGCGCAGCGTGCGGCCACCTGCGCCACGTTCCAGTCGCCGCTGTGCGCGTCATGGAGATGCAGACCCGCGGCCATGCCTTCGCCCGCGCGAAACCTGTCCAGCCCGTCAAGGCTGCCGTCAAAGAACGAGGCCAGCCCACAGCGCGATTGCCGCAAGGCCCATTCCAGCAGCGGGTCGTGACTGCCAAGGCAAATCGCCGGGCGCGGCGCGGCAGGGGCGGGGCTGCCGCCGGTGCTGGCACTGGCGATCCATGCCTCAATCTCGCGTCGGGGAAACAGCAGCTTGCCCGTCGCGCGCGATACCGGCACATCGCCCGAGGCCGCAAGATCATAAACCTTGCGTTCCTTGATGCGCAGCAACTCGGCCAGTTCGCGCACGGTCAGATAGTCGGGGGGCATCGGGGCTGAGAGATCGGTGTTGGACATCTTGTCCACGATCATCCCTCAGCTTGGTCGCGCCGACAAGCCCTGACAGCCCCGGCGCGACCGTGTTTTTCACACAGGCCGGATCAATCGGCGTTCGGGAAGAACAATTGCTGACCGTTCAGCTTGTAGGCGCCGATGGCTTGCTGGCCCGCATCCGAGATCACCCAATCGACAAAGGCCTGACCCGAGGCCGCATCGACGTTTTCGCATTTTTCCGGGTTCACAAGGATCACGCCGTACTGGTTGAACAGATCCTCGTCGCCTTCGACATGGATTTCAAAATCGGCCTTGTTGTCAAAGCTGATCCATGTGGCGCGGTCGGTCATCACATAGGCATCCATGCCAACGCCTGCGTTCAGCGTGGCCCCCATGCCCGAACCGGTTTCGCGATACCATGCACCCGATCCAGCGGCCGGGTCCACGTCGGTATCGGCCCAAAGGCTCATTTCCTTTTTATGCGTGCCGGAATCGTCCCCGCGTGAGGCAAACAGCGCGCCCGTGTCGGCAATTTTCGAAAGGCTGTCTTGTGCGTCGGTCATGCCGCTAACACCTGCGGGGTCTTCATCGGGGCCGACGATGACGAAATCGTTATACATCAGATCAAAGCGTTCAACGCCCATGCCATCGGCCACGAATTTTTCCTCGGCGGGTTTGGCATGCACCAACAGAACGTCCCCATCGCAGTTGGCCGCGTTCTTGATCGCTTGGCCTGTGCCCACGGCCACCACGTTGACCTGAATGCCTGTCTGCTCTTCGAAGAACGGCAAGAGATAATCATAAAGGCCCGAATTGGCCGTCGAGGTGGTGGATTGCACGATGATGGATTTATCTTGGGCTGTGGCGACGCCCGCCGATAGCGCCAGTGCCATTGCGGTGGCCAGTCCGGTACGGAATTCAAAAGACATGAGGCATCTCCCTTTGTTTTGCCAGATCAGTGTCAGACGACAATGCGCCCCTGTAGAAAATCGCGGGCTTCGGGTGTTTCGGGCCGCGACAGGAACAGGTCGGCAGGCCCGTGCTCATGCACCCGACCGCGATGAACAAATACGATGTCATCGGCCAACCGTCCGGCTTGGCCGGGGTCATGCGTGACAAAGATGATCTTGGTGCCCGCGCTATGGGCCTGTTGCACGATCTCTTCGATCTTCAGGACCGAGGCCGGATCAAGGCTGGCTGTCGGCTCGTCCAGCAGCATCACCTTGGGTTTCAACGCCAAGGCGCGGGCCAAGGCCAGCCGTTGTTGTTCGCCCCCCGATAGCAGGCGGGCCGGTTGGCGGGCGTGGCCCAACAGACCCACGTGATCCAGCAGCGCGTCGCGCCGTGCCGCATCGCGAATGCCGCGCGCCTTTAGAGCAAAATCCACATTCGCCGCCACCGACCGGCGCAAGACAACGGGTTTTTGAAACACCATCGCCTGAGCCCGGCGCGCGGTGTCATCCAATGGGGTTTCGCCCCATAGAACCTGACCGCTGGTGGCAGGGATCAGGCCATGTGCCAGCTTGAGCAACAGCGATTTGCCTGCGCCATTGGGGCCCATGATCATGGTGATCCCTTGGCCGCTAAGCGTCAGGTTCGCGCCGCGCACCAGTGCCTTGTCACCCACGTTCAGCGACAGGTTTTGCAACGTCAACGCGCGGGGATCATCGCGCCGTGCGGCGGGAATGCCGGGGGCGTCAAACGCAAGGATATTGTCCACTGCGTCACGCATATGCATGGCGCACCGCCGTCATGCGCAGGGATTGGACAAGGGCATTCACCCCAAGCGCGATCACCATCAGAACCAGCCCAAGCGCCAAAGCCAAGGCCAAATCGCCCTTGGAGGTTTCAAGCGCGATGGCGGTAGTCATCACCCGTGTCAGATGGTCGATATTGCCGCCCACGATCATCACCGCGCCCACCTCGGCCACGGCCCGGCCAAAGCCTGCCAGCCCGACCGTAAGCAGCGAAAACCGCGCGTCCCAGATCAGCGCTTGCACCATTTGCCAGCGGCCCAGAACAAGCGAGCGGAACTGATCGGCATATTCGCCATGCAGGTCTTCGATCACCTGCCGCGACAGGGCCATGACGATAGGGGTGATCAGAATGGTCTGCGCGATGATCATCGCCGTCGGTGTATAAAGCAGCCCCAAAAACCCAAGCGGCCCGGCGCGCGACAGGTGCAGGTAAACGATCAGCCCCACCACGACTGGCGGCAAGCCCATCAGCGCATTGGACAGAATCAAAACCGCGCCGCGTCCGCGAAACCGGGTTACGGCCACAAGCGCCCCAAGCGGCAAGCCGATGAGACAGGCCAAGGCCGTAGCCGACAGGCTGACACGTAGGGAAAGCGAAACGATTTCAAACAGATCAGCATCGCCTGATAGCACAAGCGCAAAGGCCAGTCCGAATGCCTCGCTGAAATCTTGCAAAATTTCCCCTCCAAGTGCGTGATAGCGGAATTTATGCAACGCTAACCCAAGTGCGACATACTGCGCAAGCGCCGATATGCGCGCGGCTGGCATCAAATGCGGCATCGGCGCGGGCATAAACGAAAAGGGCCGCCCCAAAGGCGGCCCTGATCAGATTGGAAGGTGTGTGTGTGGCGTTAGCCAAGCGCCTCGCTACAGCGTTTGCAGGTGCCGGGGTGGCTGTGCCGTCCGACATCGGGCAGGATTTTCCA
>DATFJQ010000287.1:0-17674 GCA_035269125.1 Roseovarius sp. | reverse complement strand
AACATGGCCGCCGCCGGGTTTGACGTGACGCATCTGTATGGCCTGACCGAAACCTATGGCCCGGCGGTTGTGAACGAATGGCACGCCGACTGGTCGGATTTGCCCGCGCCGGAACAGGCCAAACTAAAGGCGCGGCAGGGCGTGCGGTATCTGCCGTTGGAACAGTTGGACGTTCTTGACCCCGATACCATGCAGCCCGTGCCGCGCGATGGCGTAACCATGGGCGAGGTGATGTTTCGCGGCAACGTGGTGATGAAGGGCTATTTCCGCAATCCAGAGGCCACGCAAAAGGCACTGGCCGGTGGCTGGTTCCATTCCGGTGATCTGGGGGTGGTCCATCCCGATGGCTATATCCAACTCAAGGACCGGTCGAAGGATATCATCATTTCGGGTGGCGAGAATATCTCGTCAATCGAAGTCGAAGAGGCGCTGTATCGGCATCCGGCTGTTGCCGTAGCCGCCGTGGTAGCCATGCCGCATGAAAAATGGGGCGAAACACCGTGCGCGTTTGTCGAATTGAATGCTGGTATAGAGGTGGATGAACCTACGCTGCGCACATTTTGCCGAGAACATCTGGCGCATTACAAGGTGCCCGGCAAGATCGTGTTTGACACCATCCCCAGAACCTCGACTGGCAAGATCCAGAAATTCGTTCTGCGTGAGCGGGCTTCGGGGTTGGGGCAGTAATCAGCCAGACTGATGTGGGCGCGGTTTCAACAGTCGCGCCCGACTGGCCTGTGTTACACCGGGCTATTATCTTTGCCCTTCAACCACCGGGGCTGGTTGCATCCAGGATATTTCAAAGCAAGACGGTCAGTCTGACAGCCTGTGGCACAGATGCGGCGGCATGGGCCGGATCGCCTGTGGACGGCTTGCACCATTGCATGTCTAGCGCGATAGAGACGCATGTTGCCCCGCGCATGGTCGCGGTGCGTGCCTTTTTGGAGCGACCAGAAAATGAAATACCGACGCGAGATTGATGGGCTGCGGGCCGTGGCCGTGCTGCCCGTGATCTTTTTCCATGCTGGATTGGACATTTTTGCAGGTGGTTTTGTCGGCGTTGACGTCTTTTTCGTGATCTCCGGTTTTCTTATCACGACGATCATCATCGATCAGCGCGCCCGCGGTCGGTTTTCGATCTTGGAGTTTTACGAGCGGCGCGCGCGGCGCATCTTGCCGGCGCTTTTCCTTGTTTTGGGGGCAAGTTTCCCGCTGGCATGGGCTTGGATGCCGCCGGATGGGTTTGACGATTACCTGCGCAGTTTGGGGTTCGCTGCGATATTCCTGTCCAACGTGCATTTCTGGGAATACTCGGATTATTTCGCTCAGTCAGCCGAATTGCGCCCGTTGTTGCATACGTGGAGCTTGGCCGTTGAAGAACAGTATTATCTTTTCTTTCCGTACCTGATTGCGTTGCTGGGCGTGTTTTCCCGACGCAAATATCTTCTTGTGATTGGCGGTATCGCGATTTTGTCATTAGCCTTGAGCGAGTGGGGCTGGCGCAACCATCCGGATGAAAATTTCTTTTTCACCTTCTCGCGCGTGTGGGAATTGTTCGCAGGCTCGATCTGCGCGTTCATCGCGTTTCGGGCACCACCGCGCAAAAACCAGTTTCTGGCGCTCGTCGGTCTTGCGATGATCCTTTACGCTGTATTCTTCTATGACAGCAGCGTTCCGTTTCCGTCGCTTTATGCAGTGGTGCCGGTGTTGGGCACCTCCTTGGTTTTGCTTTATGCACAAGCCGATACGTGGGTGGGGCGGTGTTTGTCGATGCGGCTGCCCGTTGCCATCGGGTTGATCAGTTATTCCGCATATCTGTGGCACCAGCCGTTGTTCGCGTTTGCCCGTATTCGCAGCCTGCACGAACCCGCGCTGTGGGTCATGCTGGTGCTGTCTGTAGTGACCTTGGGTCTGGCCGCGATCAGTTGGCGCTATGTCGAGCAGCCGTTTCGCGCGGGAAAAATGCCGCTTTTCCCGCACCGGTCACAAGTCTTTATTGCCAGCATCGCGGGGCTTTTCTTGTTTGTCTCGGTCGGGCTTGGTGGCCGGGCGGCGAGTTTGGAAGCCCGGTTCGAAAAAGTGGTGCCCAACCATATTCTATATGCCTTCGACGACAGGAACGACCACGCGCAGTGTTTGCCAATTCCCGCAGAATTTTCGGCCGCCGTGGCGCGAGAACAGTGCAGTATCGAAACCGGGGCACCGCAAAAAGTTGTCTTGTTGGGGGATAGCCACGCGGATCATTATGCCGCCGCGTTGCGGTTGGGGGCCAAGGACATCGGCTATGATTTCTATCAGTTCACGGCGAATTCTTGTATCCCCTTTGATGGTTTCCAAGGCTTTGGCCGCGATTGTGACACCTACGCGCGTGAAATGCGCGGCATGCTGGAAAAACTGCAGCCTGATGTCATCGTGTTATCAAACCGCTGGACGCTTTATTTCGAGGGCGAAAGATTTTCCAACGAAGAAGGCGGCGTCGAGTTCGGTCAGGGGGCGGGGTATGATGTTGATGGTCTGGCCGTCGGTGGCGCGGCGTATAAACAAGCTTTGACCGACAAGATCAGACAAAGCTTGCAGCCGTTTTTGAAAAAAAGCAACGTTGTGCTTGTCTATCCCAACCCCGAGGCGGGCTGGAACGTGCCCAAGATTTTGCAACACATGATTGCCTATGACGGGGCCAACCCGGATGACCTGATCCTGACAACATCTTACGACGTTTTTCAGGCGCGCAATGCGTCAACTATATCCTACCTTGATCAGATCGCGGGGCCGGACATTTTTCGCGCATACCCGCACAAGGCACTTTGCGATACACTGATACCGGGGCGTTGCCTGAATGCGGTGCCGGGCAAGGCTCTTTATTACGACGATGATCACCTGTCCAATACCGGGGCCGAGTTTATCGCACCGCAATTACTGGAGGCGGTCGCGAAAGCGCTGCACGCGGAAAAATGAAGGAACTGATCCGCGTGCACGTGGCTTAGCGTTCACGGAAGGCGCGCGACATCGAATCCACGATCGGTTTCGACAAATATTCAAAGAACGTGCGTTCGGCGGCCTGGATCATCACCTCGGCGGGCATGCCGGGGGTTGGCGTAAAGCCCTTGACGCGGTTCAGTTCCGTGGCCGTCAAACGCACGCGTGCCAGATACACCTCACGCGGGGTCATTTGTGTGGTGTCTGGCAAAGCGTCCGCCGAGACATAAAATACCTCGCCGGTCAAAACGGGGGTGGTCCGCTGGTTCAATGCTGTCAGCCGGACCGTGGCCGTCTGGCCGATTTGGACGCTATCTATATTCTTGCGCGGGACTTCCGTTTCGATGATCAACGGTGCGCCCGCTGGTAGAATCTCGGCGATGCTTTTGCCGCTTTCGATGACGCCGCCCGGTGTGTTGTAGTTCATCCGCACGACCGTGCCTGTGACCGGGGCCTCGATGGTGGCACGTTGGCGAATGCTGAAGGCATTGCGGTATTGTTCGCGCACGCTGTCCAGCTCGCCTTCGGTGACCTGCAATTCATCCAGTGCGGCCTCTTTATGGGCGGTGCGCGCTTGCTCAATCTGCGACCTTTGTTTGGATATCATTTCGTCCGTCTCGGCGATTTGAGACAGAATGCGGCCTTTTTGCCCAATCCCTTCGGCGCGCGCCCTTTGCAGCGAATTGATCTGACTTTTTGAAACCAGCCTTTTTTCGAAAAGTGCAGACTGTGTTGCGATATCCTCGTCCAGATACGCGATTTGCTCTTCAAGGGATTGGTGCTGCGCCTTGTATCCTTCAAGGCGATTTTCCAAGGCTGTGATATTGCTTTGCAAAATTGAAATGTCTTTGCTGGTCTTCATCTTTGACACTTCGAAATTCAATTCCTGATTGCGGATGATTTCCGAGACAGCAGGGTCGTCGGCCTCCTGTTGCAGAAAATCAGGGATCGGCATGTCATTCTGGCCGTGATATTCCGCCAGCAGGCGGGTCGTCATGATCTCAAGCCGGGCCCGGCGCAAGAACAGTTCGCGCAGGCGGGCTTCGGCGGCGGTTTCGTCCAATCGGATCAGCGGATCGCCCTTTTCCACGCGCGCCCCTTCGGTCACCAGAATTTCACGGATAATCCCGCCCTCAAGGTGCTGCACGGTCTGGTTGTTGCCGGTTGCCACGAATGTCCCCGGCGAAATCACCGCAGCGGCTAAAGGCGCGCGAAAGGCCCAAGCCCCAAACCCGCCAAATGACAGACCCAAGACCAGCAATCCAACAGTGACATGCTTGCTGATCGAGCGCGGAACGCTGGAATACCATTCACTTGCATCATATGCGATTGAACGTGTCATTTGCCTGTGCCTCCGTTGCCGGGCAGAGATTTACCGCCGCCGTTGCCAATATTGCCCTGCGCGCCACCTTGTTGTTGCTTGAGCTGCGCCAGAACGCGTTCGCGTTCGCCGAACATCGCGACGTTGCCGCCCGCCAGCAGCATGATCTTGTCCACATGGGCCAACAGCGATGGCTTTTGCGTCACGACGACAACAGTGATCCCGCTTTTCTTGGCGTGTTCCATGGCGCGCGCCAAAGCCTGATCGCCCGCGGTGTCGAGGTTCGAGTTCGGCTCGTCCAGCACCACCAGCCTTGGATTGCCGTAGAACGCCCGCGCCAAGGCGATGCGCTGTTTCTGGCCACCGGATAATGGCGCGCCGTCTGCCGCGACAAAGGTTTCATAGCCATGCGGCAGATTGGCGATCATATCATGCACATCGGCCAGCATCGCCGCCTGATAAATCTGATCATCTGTGGCATCAGCCCGCATGCGTGCGATATTGGCCTTGATCGAGCCGGGGAACAGTTGAACGTCTTGCGGCAGGTATCCGATGCTTTCGCCGAATTGCCGCTGATCCCAGTTGCGCAGGTCCATCAAATCCAGACGCACACAGCCAGAGGTAGGTAAGATCGCCCCGACCAGCATCTTGCCAAGTGTCGTTTTGCCCGCGCCTGAATTGCCAATGACCGCCAGCGATTCACCGGGGGCCAGACAAAAACTAATGCCGTTCAGGATCACACTTTTGGTGCCTTGTGGCACATAAAGCAGCCGTTCGACATCCAGCCTTCCTTCGGGACGGGGCAGGCGTAGGCGGTCTTGGTTCAGTGGCGAGTCGTTCAACAAATTTGAAATGCGCCCGAATGAAGCTCGTGACAGGGTGAACTGATTCCACCCTTCAATAGCGCCTTCGATCGGGGCCAAGGCGCGCCCGGCGATGATGGATGCCGCAATGACCATGCCGCCGGTGATTTCGCCAAGGATAGCAAGATAGGCGCCCCATCCCAGCATCCCGACCTGTGTCAAAAGGCGCACCCCGCGCGATACCGCCGCTGACGCGATGTTGCGATCTTGTGCGCGGACCTGAGATTTCAGCGAAGCGGCCGTATCACGCCCCCAGATCGAAACCGCCTCGGGGATCATGGCAAGCGCGTTGATGATCTGACTGTTACGCGCCATGGAATCCAGATGCATGTTGGCCATGCTTTGATGGCGATTTGCTTCGCCGAAATGTCGCGACGTCAGGCGTTGGTTGATCAGCGCAATCACCAGCAATGCAAGCGCGGTGCCCACAACGATCAACCCTAAATGCGGATGCACGAGGAAAATCGCCAATATAAATATCGGGGCGAAGGGCACATCGAGGATAGACAACAGCGTTCCCGACACAAGAAAGCCGCGCAATTGCTGTAGATCGCCCAAAGTCTGATATTCCCGGCCCGTGCCATGCAGCGAGGCCCGTGCAGCGGCGCTGAGGATCGAAGATCCAAGCCGGGCCGCCACCTCGACTGCGGTGCGCATCAGGATGAAGCGCCGGATTGCATCGAAAAACGCTTGCAGAATAACCGCCCCGACAATCACCACGGTCAACATGATCAAGGTGTCTGTTGATCGGCTGGTCAGGACGCGATCGGAAATCTGGAAAAGATAAACCGGAATAGCCAAAATCAGCAGGTTGGTTGCCAGCGTGAACAGCATGACAACCCACATATTGCGCCTGACCGACGCCAACCCAGCCTTGAGGTTGCCCGAAAAATCGACCGGGCCAAGCCGCTTGTGAAAGCCGCCCGAACCGCCGCCACCTCCACCGCTGCCGCCTTTTCCCCCTCCGGTGTCGCCGCCTGATGTTTCGGTTGCCTTGGCATCGGCCTGACGGCCTTGTGGTTTTTGGTTCGGATTGCGCGGTTTGGCCGGAATGTCGATATCAACCCGCGCTTCAGGCTCTAACCGTTTTGCTGTTGGCGGCTTGGTGTCCAGCGATTTTGACTCTGTATTCTCGTGAGTGGCCGCTTTTTCATCCGCCTCGAAATTTTTGTTCGGTCTGTTCATTTAAATACGTCCCCCCAACGACCGGTCTTTAAAATTCACGTTAAAATGCCGCCCATGACATCGTGGCTGGCATCCACGCCGCCGCCGGTATCCGGGGCGACGAATGTATCGTCTTTTTCTTCACCAATCATGCCGTCAGCCAGAAAGGCCACGGCTTCGCTGGCCAAGCCATCGCCGCCAAGGCCCTGAGTTCCCGGATCGGATACGATCAACCCGGCTTGGTGCATCAAGGCGTCCGAATATTGCTCGCCTTGCACATAAACGTCGCTGTCGACCCCGAAATCGGAAAGCTCGGCAATGTTGATCAGAAAGTTTGCGCCGGTGGCCACCGAAACCTCGCCGCCCTCGGTCATGGCGGCTTGGGTTGCCTTCATTTCGACCTGATCGGCGTCACCGGCGTAGTTTATCTGCCGGATCGCTTGCAGGCTGATCAGATCGCCCTCGATGTAAAGCACGTCCAGCCGGTCCATGCCTTCGAACGGATCGTCGCCACGCACCCCCGCGCCGACCGCATCCGATCCGGTCTCAAGCGAGCCAGCCAATTTTTTGTACAGGTCCGGCATCTCGTCTGTGGTGTTCACACCCGACGACCGGATCGCGGCATGGTTCCACAGGGAATTCCCATCTGTGCTGATCGACCATGCGTCGTCATCAGGATAAAAAATACTGTCGTCATCCAGCAGCACGTTGGTCTGTTGGATCATCGAGACATCAATGATGTCACCGCCCACAACGATCAGATCAAAGCCAAAGCCAAGTTCCAGTATGCCGGCCAGATTGTTGGCCACATTGCCCCCGGTTTGCAGCCAGGTTTCCTGCCCTGTCAGGGTCAAGCTGGTCACGTCATGATCGGTGACGTAGTTCATTTGATCCAGCCAATTCATGTTGACCAGATCCCCGTCCAGCCGGGTGACTGTCCAATCGTCGGGAAACTGGCCCTCGCGGTCTTCGTCCACTTCGGGTAGGGGGGCATCGTTTGTCAGCAACGCGGCTGCGTTCAGCATCGTGTCCGACTGCGCGCCGTGCGCCGCCACGCGATGTCCGTTCACCATGTCGATATTCTGAAGCACATTCGTTTGGCTGATGCTGGCCATGGAATGGCTGTCGCCCATCACCGCAATCACCGGCGCGTCGATCCAGCTTTTGCTGAGGAAGACCTGATTGACCAAGGCATTACTGCCGGTCACGATCTCATGCGCCGGGCCGTCGTCTTCGGCTTCGTCATCGGTCTGTTTGGGTGACAGGCTATCGGGTAGGGCGGCTTGCCAATCGGGCATCTCTTCGGCGATTTCGCCGTTGACCATTATGCCGCCAGCGTCGTCGCCCGTCAGAATATGGATCGTGGCTGCGTCGTGCGGGGCCGGCGTGAATGCGCTTGCCTGCGCGGCCATCTGAAAGGCTGTGTCTGAAATCGTTGCGCCAGTTTCGGGCACTGTTGTGGCGCTTGGGCCGGACAGATAATTGGCCAGCCCAATCAGCCCGTCCAGATTGGCGTCGTAATGATCAACAGCGACGGGTTGCAGCGCCGAGTCTTCCATCATCAGGATATCGTGATCCGTCAGGTGAACCTTTTGCACAATTACCGTGGCCACAGAGGAGGGCGGTAAAAGCGATTGGATCGTGTCCGAGCCGTCGTTCTCGATGGTGACCGGAAGAGGCCGAAACAGCCCCGGATCGGCGGGCAGGTCCAAGCCCCAAGTCCCGGTCACGGGGCCTGCATCCACGGCAGGGGCCCACCAAAGTGGCTCGTCAAAGCGTGGCAGGCTGTCGGGCCGGATCGGATCGACTTTGATCTCGGGGCGGATGTCCTCGTGTTCGATATCACCTTGAATCGTAACAGTAACCGTAAGTGTCGGCGCGCCGTCTTCGGCTTTGGCCTTTTCCGCCTTGAACGCATCATACTCGATGCGCATGCGCGCGGATTCTATCGTTTGATTAAAAACACCTATGAAATGTGCAATTGTTTCTGTGGTAAAATCAGCGCCCATCGGATTTCCATCCTTTTGCGAAACGCTGCTCGTCCTGCCTTTGGTGAAATCTTTGTTCTTTTTACGTCATGGGGTCTGCGCGACCGGATCGACCGCGCAGACCGTTTGTGAGAGGCGGTTTTAGACCATGTTGTCGTCTTCACCGACCAGCGTCGAGCTCATCGAGCCGCCGACAACGGACATGTCGACCGTATTGCCCAGAACATTCGCACCTTGCACGATGCTCTGATTGAAGGCCGATGTGTCGACAATGGCCGACGCGAAGGCTTCGGACGTGCCCGTCACGATGCCGTCATCGCCATTGTGCGAGCCCCAGAGGCCACCATGGCCCGACGCGCCGCCGTCGCCGGTGATGGCTTTGCCGCCTGCGCCGCCATTGCCGCCTTGCGACCATGCATCGCCGCCGATGGCCTGACCGCCGGTCGCGTGGCCTCCGGCACCACCCTGAGCACTGGCAAGCCCACCGTCGCCGCCGTTGCCGCCTTCGGCAGTGGCTTGGCCGGTTCCGGTGCCTTCTCCATAGCCTGCGCCAAGTGCCCAGCCACCGCTTGCGTCGCCGGCATGTCCGCCGTCACCGCCGGTGCCCGCAGCTCCGTCGCCGCCTTCGGCGCCGTCACCACCTGCACCGCCATCACCGCCGTCACCAGCATTACCGGCTGCTGCTGCCGCCGCGGCATCTGCTGCGGCATCTGCTGCGGCAGATGCTGAAGCCCCAGCGATCGAGGCTGACCCAGCACCTGCGCCGGCTGCATCGGCATCGGCTGCGGCATCGGCTGCCGCTGCACCTTCGCCGCCTTCGGCACCATCACCGCCTTCGGCTCCGTCACCACCTGCGGCACCGTCGCCGCCTGTGCCTTCGGACCCATCACCGGCCTGTGCGCTGTTGTCGCCGTCGCCGCCGACGGCCAGACCAAGACCAAGACCGCCCAGTCCAGTGCCGCTTGCCGAAGCACCGCCACCGTTGTCGCTGTCTCCGCCTTCGGCTTTGCCGTCGTCGCCGTTGGCACCCCAGCCGCCAGTGGCGAATGCTTTACCGCCATCGGTGCCGTAGATCTTGCCATCGGCCCCGTGGGCGGCAGCATCGTCACCGCCATTGCCGCCTTCGGTATCAACCTCGATACCTTCAGCTGCATCGGCCTCGCCACCGTAGGCGCTGCCGTTCTGGGTAAAGGTGCTGTTGTTTTGAACGGTCGGGTTGTTCAGTGTGTCATTGTCCGTCAGCGTTGCTGACTGCCCAATAACATTACCCGAGTCGTTGCCGTCGCCGTTCAACGCATCCTTCAGCGCACCGCTGATGTTGACGTCGTTGCCAAAGCCGTCACCAACAAAGTTGGTTCCGCCATGATCGGCCATGTAGTTGTCGCCGTTCTTGGCCATCAGGATGTCTTCGGCTGAGCTGCCACCGGACAGGTCAAAATCGCCAAAGTCGTCATCACGCGGAATCCACTCGCCCCCGCCGAAATCGATTTTCACATCGATATCGTTGGTGTTGCTGTCATTGCCACCGTTGGTGTTGGTGGTTTTTACATCGGTTTCCTGACCTTGCTTTTGGCCCTGATCCTGGCCCTGACCCTGATCCTGTTCGGTCTTGGTCTTGACATCGTTGTCCAGTTCCGACTTGGCCTTTGCATCAGCTTCGGCATCGGCTTTGGCCTTGGCGTCGGCATCCACGTCGGTTTTCTGCTTCTGGTCCTGGTCTTGCTGGTTGGCGTTCATGTCATCGATTTCAATGTCGTCGAATTCGGTGTTGAACTCGGCCTCGACATTATCGACTTTGATATCGTCGAACATCGCGTTCATGTTCTGGGTTCTGCTTCCATGTGCCATGATATGGCTCCTTTGGATGACCCGCCGGTCACCGCTCTTTTCCAAGTGACATGGGCGGGTAAGGTGTGAGTTTTTCTAGGTTCGTGGAATTTGGACAAACGGTCGGGATGACATCGCGATCGCAACCGGCCCGTGGTGATCAAAGACGTGATCAAAATTGAATGTCTAACGCATAAAATATCCCCCTCTGGCGATGGGGGCGGATCCGTCGGAAACGCCGAAATGGTGGCGTGTCAAAGCGTTGCAATATGCGATCAAAATCATGCGATCAAAATCGCGGCTTTGTCGTGTGAAACCATCCCCAGTTCTGTGCCGCGAACAAACCCGCGACTGAGAACAGGATGTAAGAATCATGCGATTCAAAATAGCTGGCAAATCAGGCTAGACCTAAGGTGGTCCTGAAAAAATAATTTTAAAACAGGTGTTTGGGTCGTTGAGATTGCCGTTGAAAAGCCACTTGTCGAGTAGGGTATGGCCTTTGAATTGCTGGAAGTGACTACTCCTTTTTTCGGGCTGATCCATTGATCTATATGTTTGGCGGCCAAAGTGAGCTATTGTTGGCGACAGGATCGGTACCCATTACGTGCCGGTCGGGTGTTTTTTTAATAAAAAATTGTTCCGTAATTCGATTGAGGCTGAGCAGAAGCTCTGGGGTATAAAATCGAAGGAATTGACATGGGTGGGGTTAGCAATCTGATGACGTCGGATGGTTTTTCGGAGGATGTCGAACCGAGGGAAGCCAAAGATATGATCGGAATCGTGGCGTCAAAGCACACGTTTTCGGAGTGTTTGTGCAGAACAGTCGAAACTGAACTGGAGGATGTCAGGATTCGGCGATTCAGCGATTTAGAGTCGCTGTTGGCGCAATGGTCGACCGAAGCGCCTGCGCTTCGCCTTTTGATTATCGACGAAAATATCGCAAGCGAGTTGGATCAGCGAACAGCAAAGCTATTGCTGAGCAACAACGACTTGAAAATTGCCTGCGCTTACCGAGAGGTAGCGCGCGCACGCAAGATCATGACGTCCGGCTTGTATCCGGATCGCGTGTCCAGCTTTTTACCGATGAATCTTGTCCTCGATGCCTGGATCAAGATTCTGGCTTTGATGGTGGCGGGGCATCCGTATGTCTCGCATGAACTGATCGCGTTGCCCGATGGGCTGTCGCAAGTGATCACGCCGGATCACTCCGCAAAATCCGTTCAGGCTTACGGTGACTGTGCAAGCGGGGTCATTTCGAAATTGACTGCGCGTGAGGTGCAGGTGCTGCGGTTTGTGGCGGATGGCTGTGCCAACAAGGAAATCGCGGCCCGGTTATCGCTGTCTGTTCATACGGTCAAACTGCACATCCATCACATCATATCAAAGTTGGGCGTTCACAACCGAACCGAAGCGGCCCTGCTTTATGCGAAAGTCACCGAACAATGACACCGAGGCGGCCAGACATGGCCGCTTCGCACGACTCGCTTCAGCAGATCCTGTTGCGGGTCGGAACCCTGAATTACACCTGGACCAACACTGAAAGTCTGTTCATCCATGTGATTGCGGGTCTTGGCGGCATGAGCAAAGATGTGGCCGTGATCGTTTTTCTGACGCTGAACACCACCAGCGCGCGCTTGGACCTTGTGGATCGTTTGGCCAAGATGCCGGATGTGGCCGAGGATCAGCGCGATGCCGTGTTGTCACTGACGGCGCGTTTTCGCAAAGAGGCGGCATTGCGCAACAAGTATAATCACTGCATCTATTCGTTCGATCCCAATGGCGGCCCGCCTAACACGATCATGATGCGTATAGCCGACCGCAAAACCGACATACTGGTTGGCAAGCAGGAGGTCGCAGATGACGCCGAGTTGGCCAAGTTCGACGCGGCTGTCGAACGCTTGCAGGCGTTGAATCTGGATATATGGGAGGCGATCAGGCGGTTTGATTATCCAGTGTGATCCAGACGGGATGTCGTGGCCAGTCAGGCGCGGCCAGCATCCGCCGACAAAGCCAGCGCGCTGACGCCCAGTTGCTTCAACGCACCTTCCCATTTGTCGGGATCGGGTGTTTCAAAGACCAGATGTTGTTGCGCGTCACAGGTCAGCCATCCGTTTTGCGCGATTTCCGCTTCAACCTGTCCCGGCCCCCATCCGGCATAGCCCAAGGCCATGATCACTTGGGCGGGCCCGCGCCCGTCGGCCAGATCTTCGAGAATGTCGAGTGTTGCGGTCATCGCGAAGTCGTCGTTCACATCCAAAGTCGAAATCGCGGAATGATAGCCGTAGTCATGCAGCACAAAGCCGCGCCCATGTTCGACCGGCCCGCCGAAATGCACGGACATATCCCGCAGATCAGGGCCCGGTGTGATGGAAAGCTGGGTCAAAAGCTCTTTCAGTTTCAGGTCTTCGGTGGGTTTGTTGATCACCAGCCCCATCGCCCCCTCGTCCGAGTGCGCGCACACGAATACGACCGAGTGTTCGAACCTCGGGTCGGCCATGCCGGGCATGGCAATCAATAATTTCCCTGTAAGATCAATATGATTGGTCAAGAACACCCTCCGAAATATACCTTAAAGAATGGTGCGAGACGCATTGCAGTTCAAGCGTTGCCATCACGCTCTGCGATATTTATCTCGGAAAGATCGCTGGAACGTGAATTGGCATTTCGGGCAGGATCGCCCATTTGGGAAGTATGATGGCTAGAATTTTGATCCTTATCGCCGCAGTTTTCGCCTTGCTGCCCGCGCCGCGTGCGGCCCTTGCCAATGCGGATATGGTGGACGCGCGCATTTTGACCGGATGGCGCGCGCAGGATGGCCGCCATGTCGCGGCCTTGCATCTGACCCTCAAGGATGGCTGGAAAACATATTGGCGCGCACCGGGCGATGCCGGCATCCCACCGCAATTTGATTGGCGCAAGTCCGACAATCTGGCCGCCGTTCAAGTGACGTGGCCCGCGCCGCGAGCGATTGATCAGGGCGGCGTGCGCACCATCGGCTATGCCAATAGCATGACCCTGCCGCTGACACTGACCCCGAAACAGTCCGGCCAGCCTATTACATTGGCGGGTGAGGTGGACATCGGCGTGTGCAAGGATGTGTGCGTGCCTGTGACCTTGCGGGTGTCGCAAGGATTGCAGGCAATGCCCACAAAGCGCGATCCACGCATCGTGGCGGCCATGGCTTCGCGGCCCTATTCCGCGTCCGAGGCCGGGGTCACGCGCGTTGCCTGCATGCTAAGCCCAATCGAAGGCGGTTTGCGCCTGCGGGCCGAGGTTGATCTGCCAAATGCTGGCGGCCGCGAAGTTGCGGTGATCGAAACCGGCAACCCCGCCATCTGGGTCTCGCAGGCTGACACGACGCGCCAAAGAGGGCGCTTGGTGGCGGTATCCGACATGTATCACGTTGACGGCGCAGCCTTTGCTTTGGATCGCTCAAAGCTTCGGATCACCGTCGTTGGTGAAAACCACTCGGTGGATATTCGGGGCTGTCCCGGACAATAACCCCGCCCTTATTTGCGGCGTTGATGTTCGTCCAGCCGGGGCATGATCTCGACAAAGTTGCAGGGGCGGTGGCGGTAATCCAGTTGCAGGCTCAAAATCTCGTCCCACGCGTCCTTGCAGGCCCCGGGGCTGCCGGGCAGGGCGAACAGGTAGGTGCCACCAGCAACGCCCCCGGTGGCGCGCGACTGAATCGCGCTTGTGCCGATCTTTTGCATGCTGATCATCGTGAAAACGGTGCCGAAGGCGTCGATCTCTTTTTCATAGACATCGCGATGCGCTTCGACGGTCACATCACGCCCGGTCAGGCCGGTGCCGCCGGTTGAAATGACCACATCCACCTGACCCGAGGCGATCCATTCGCGCAGGTGGTCGGCGATCTGATCCCGCTCGTCGCGCACGATCATGCGGTCGGCCAATATGTGGCCTGCCGCCTCGATCCGGTTGACCAGCACCTCGCCCGAGCGGTCCTCGGAAATATCGCGGCTGTCGCTGACGGTCAGAACGGCGATGCGGACTGGAATGAAGTCTTTGCTGTCGTCGATACGGCCCATGTGGGTCAACTCCTTTGGATAAGGGCAAGGCGTAGCGCCAACCCTGCGAATATGGCGGCACTGGCATAGCCAAGGCCGCGTGTGAACCGGGCCGAGGTGGCCAGCCGACGGCCCACGCCCCCGGCAAACAGGCCAACCGCCCCGTTGATGATGAACCCGCCCAGTCCAAGGATCAGGCCGTAAATCATGAACTGCCCAAGGATCGAGCCGCGCGTGGGATCGACGAATTGCGGAACAAAGGCCAGCACGAACAAGATCACTTTGGGGTTCAGCAAATTCACGACCAGCCCTTGGCGAAAGGCGCGCGCGGCGGGAATGGCCAGCGGCACCGCCACCGATGGGGCCGGGCGACGCAGGGCGGCCCATGCCAGCCACAGCAGATAGCCGACCCCAAACCAGCGGATGATATCGAACAGCCATGGCATCGCGGCCATGGCCGCCCCAAGGCCAAGCCCCGCCAGCGTCACATGCACCATGCCCCCGGCCGCGATACCTGCACTGGCCGCAATCGCTGGGCGCGGGCCCGAGCGCAGCCCAAGCCCAAGGCAAAACATCATGTCCGCGCCGGGTGTCAGGTTCAGCGCCAGACCGGCCGGGATAAAGGCCAGCAGAACAATCGGGTCAATGATCACGGGCCGACCTCGAACCAATTGGGGGTTGGGCCAAGGTTGACCACGCGGGTCGCCCCGATCAGGCCCTCGGTGCCCCAACTGTCGTGAATATGACCGCAGAGCGCCAGTTTCGGCTGAAGCCGCTCAATCGCCGCGCGGATGGCGACCGACCCGACCGATACCCCCTGCGAGGTGACATCGGCCATGCCTTTTGGCGGGGAATGGGTGATCAGAATGTCGGCTTTTTCACTGGTGTTCAAAAGCGTCTCGGCCTCTGCCTCGGTCAGATCACAAGACCAGTCGCCAAAGGGCGTCACTGGCACGCCATAGCCAAGACCGAACATATTCAGTCCGTTCACTGTGGTTTCGCGCCCATGCAAAACGGTCATGCCGGTGGCGGCGGCGCGGCGCAATTCACCATCGCTTTCGGCGTTTCCGGGCACCACAATCATCGGCGCGGTGATGCCCTTTAGCATGGTCATAGCCTGCGCCAGCCCTTTGCGATGGTTGCAAAAATCGCCAGCGCCGATCACCAGATCAGCACTCCCGCTGGCTGCCACCAGATCGGCGGCATGGCGCGCGGACAAGTGCAGATCTGAAAACGCCAGTATCTTCATTGCCCGCCCCGAAGCCGCGCCTGTATCGACAGCAGATCAGCCCACGCTTCGCGTTTGAACTGCGGACTGCGTAACAGATAGGCGGGGTGAAACATCGGCAAGGTCGGTTTGCCATAGCTTTCGGCCCAGTGCCCGCGCAAGCGGCTGATGCCGCGTTTGCCTAGGCCTGCCTGACAACTGATATTGCCCATCAACACGATCACCTCGGGGGCAACCAGTTCGACATGGCGCTGCACGAAGGGCACCATCATGGCGATTTCATCGGGCTTGGGGTCGCGGTTTTGTGGCGGGCGCCACGGCAGGACATTCGTGATATAAACCGACATTCGGCTGTCAGGGGTGTCACGCGCCATATTGATTGCCGCCAGCATCTTGTCCAGCAACTGCCCGGCGCGGCCCACGAAAGGCTTGCCTTGTATGTCTTCGTCCCGGCCCGGGGCCTCGCCGATGATCATCACGCGGGCTGCGGGGTTGCCATCGGAAAACACCAGATTGCGCGCGCCGCGTTTCAACTCGCAATGCTCGAACGCGGCAAGGGCGGCGTGCAGCGCCTCCAGTGTATCGGCGCTTTGGGCGGCCGCCTTGGCCTCGGCCAACGGATCGGCTGCGGCCAGCGGCACAGGTTGCGCGGGCGCGGGTTTGGCGGCAACCGGTGCGGCCACCTTTTCCGGCACCTCATAGCGGTTCACCGGCGCATCGCAAATCGCCTCGGTCGCGCCAAGTTCGATCTGCCAGTCCAGCAGGGCCTTCGCCGTGTGATAATCCAATGCCGATTCCATGTTGGGCGCAGGCTACTCCTCTGCTGCGGCGGTGAAAAGCACTCAACGCGATGCCTTGCCCCGCGCCGCCACCCTTCCTATAAGCGGGCAGGATCACGGAACGGAGCGGCGGATGACCTTTTCACACTCCCACCTTCTGGGAATCGAACCCCTGCCACCGTCAGCCATCACCGAGATTCTGGATCTGGCCGATCAATATGTCGCACTGAACCGGCGCGACGTGAAACATGCCGATGCTTTGGCGGGCCTGACTCAGATCAACATGTTTTTTGAAAACTCCACCCGCACGCAGGCCAGTTTTGAACTGGCGGGCAAACGTCTGGGCGCGGATGTGATGAACATGGCCATGCAGGCCAGTTCGATCAAAAAGGGCGAAACGCTGATTGATACGGCGATGACGCTGAACGCGATGCATCCCGATCTGCTGGTCGTGCGCCACCCCCATTCCGGGGCGGTGGACCTTTTGTCGCAAAAGGTTAATTGCGCGGTTCTGAACGCGGGGGACGGGCGGCACGAACATCCCACGCAGGCCCTGCTGGACGCACTGACCATCCGGCGCGCCAAAGGCCGTCTGCACCGTCTGAACATCGCGATTTGCGGCGATATCGCCCATAGCCGCGTGGCGCGGTCGAATATCATTTTGCTGGGCAAGATGGAAAACCGCGTGCGGCTGATCGGCCCGCCCACTCTGATGCCGTCGGGCATCGCCGATTTCGGGGTCGAAGTGTATGACGACATGGCCGAAGGCCTGCGCGATGTGGATGTGGTAATGATGCTGCGCCTTCAACGCGAGCGTATGGATGGCGGTTTCATCCCGTCCGAGCGTGAATATTACTTCCGCTATGGGCTGGACGCCGAGAAACTGGCCTACGCCAAAGACGATGCCATTGTCATGCATCCCGGCCCGATGAATCGCGGGGTCGAGATTGACGGCGAGATTGCCGATGATATCAACCGTAGCGTCATTCAGGAACAGGTGGAAATGGGCGTTGCGGTGCGTATGGCCGCGATGGACCTTTTGGCGCGCAATCTGCGCGCCCGCCCACAAGGGGTGCTGGCATGACCGATAAAATCACGATCAAACCGACCGAGCATGGCGTTGTGCGCGTGTTCGCCGTGGATTTGCCCGAAAATCAGATTGCGGGCTTCAACCGCCAAAACGGCACATGGCCCTTGCAAGAGGCACTTGGCGCCGATGTGTTGAATGCCGACCATGTGGAGCTTTTCCCGGTGTCGGATCTGGATGAGTTGGGGCTGACGGGATATCTGGAACAGGGCTATGGCATGGACCATGCGGATTTGGCGGATATGCGCGCCCGGCTTGATGGGCTGTCAGGGCATGTGCTGATTGTCACGTCGCGTGCGTTCGGGGAAACGGCCCAGACATTGACGCCCCGCGCGCCGCTGCGCCTGATTGCCAGTTTCAACGAGGAGACCGCGCCTGTCGCCTTTGAACCGCTGCCATCAAAGGCCGCG
>DATFJQ010000286.1:0-2989 GCA_035269125.1 Roseovarius sp. | reverse complement strand
CATGGTGTTAGGGGTCGCGCGGCTGATGGCCAGATGCTCAACCGGTTGGTGGGTCGGCCCGTCTTCGCCAAGGCCGATGCTGTCATGGGTCATGACGAACACGGTGGGAATGCCCATCAGTGCGGCCAGACGCATGGCCGGCCGGGCATAGTCGGTAAAGCACATGAAGGTGCCGCCATAGGGGCGAACGCCGCCATGCAGCGCCATGCCGTTCATCGCCGCCGCCATGCCATGTTCGCGGATGCCCCAATGCACATACCGGCCTTTGCGGTTGTCCACGTCAAATACCGTCATGTCACCCGACCGGGTGTTGTTCGACCCCGACAGATCGGCTGACCCGCCAATGGTTTCGGGCATGATCGGGTTGACCACCTCTAGCACCATTTCACTGGACTTGCGGGTGGCGACCTTGGGCTGGTCTTCCGAAACTTGCTTTTTCAACGCCTTGATGCGGGCCGACAAGTTTTTCGGAACATCCCGCGCGAAGATCCGGGCGAATTCGTTCTGGCGACGCTCGGGCAACTCCGACAGGCGCCCTTCCCATGCTTCGCGATCCTCGACACCGCGCGATCCGATCGCTTCCCATGCCGCTTTCACGTCGGCGGGCACTTCGAACGGGCCATGGGGCCAGCCATAGGCCTCTTTGGCGGCGGCCAGTTGATCGGCGTCGGTCAGCGCGCCGTGACCCTTCGAGGTGTCCTGCGCGGCATGGCCAAGGGCGATATGCGTGGCGCAGGCGATCATCGTGGGCTTGCGGGTGGTCTTGGCGGCAGTGATCGCCTGATCAATCGCGGCCGGGTCGTGGCCGTCGATTTCCAGAACTTGCCAGCCCGACGCACGGAAGCGTTTCACCTGATCGGTGCGGTCGGCCAGATCGACAGTGCCGTCGATGGTGATGTTATTGTTGTCCCAGAACACGATCAGCTTGCCAAGACCGTGACGGCCAGCAAGGCCGATCGCCTCTTGGCTGATACCCTCCATCAGGCAGCCGTCCCCGGCGATGACATAGGTGTGGTGATCGACCAGCTTGCGGCCAAAACGAGCGCGCAGCATTTCTTCGGCCATGGCAAAGCCGACAGCGTTGGCAATACCCTGACCCAAGGGGCCTGTGGTGGTCTCGATGCCTTTGGCGTGGCCGTATTCCGGGTGGCCCGCTGTGATCGCGCCCCACTGACGAAAGTTCTTGATCTGCTCCAGCGTCATGTCCTGATAGCCGGTCAGATGCAGCAGCGAATACAGCAGCATCGAGCCGTGCCCGGCTGACAGGATGAACCTGTCACGATCGGGCCAGTCCGGGTTGGACGCATCGAATTTGAGGTGCTTTTCATACAGCACGGTGGCGACATCGGCCATGCCCATTGGCATGCCGGAATGGCCGGAATTTGCGGCGGCCACCGCATCCAGCGTCAGGGCGCGAATTGCGGCGGCTTTGGTCCAGTGATCGGGATTGGAAGTGCGCAGGGCGGCGATATCCACGGGGTCATCCTTTGATTGGCAGTCTTCAGCCGCTGAATATCAGGCCGGGGTCAAAGATCAAGCATGCCGCGCGCCTGCAGTGGCAAGGATCGGCATAGGGGGGCGCATTTCGCTGCGCCATTCGCTAGACTTGGGCACAAAGCGGCCCAAAATGATTCGTGGGACCGCACGCTGAGGCAAGCAGGGGAATCGCCACGAATGAGCCAGATCGACGAATTACAACGCAGGATCATTGCCGCGCTGGACCGGATTGGTCAGGGGCTTGAAGGGCAGCAGGCTGGGCCCGATGTGCAGGAGGTCGAGTCACTCAAGCAGCAGTTGGAGGACGAACGGCTGGCGAGTGCGCAGCTTGAAGAGCGCCTTAAGAAGCTGCATGAAAAGCAGGATGCGCAGGAAGAGGCCGCGGCGAAGGCGCGGGAAGACATGGTTGCTAAGATCGAAACACTGGATCGTGACCTGCAATCTTTGCGCACGGCCAATCAGCAATTGCGCGACAACAACGCCGCCCTGCGCGAGGCCAACGCCAAGGGTGTGGCCGAACCGCATCTGATCAACAAGGCGATGTTGGCCGAGCTTGAAGGCTTGCGTGCCACCCATGCCGCCGACAAGGCCGAGACCGATGCCATTCTGGTCGAGCTGGGCCGCATTCTGGATGCGGGCGCGGCGGCAAACGATCAATCCCAATCGGAGGACGCCTGATGCCAGAGGTCGAGATTGAAATCGGGGGCCGCAGCTTTGAGGTGGCCTGTCAGGAAGGCGAAGAGCATTACCTAAAGGCGGCGGCCAAGATGCTGGATGAAGAGGCCTCGGTGCTGACGGGGCAGATCGGCCGGATCCCGGAAGCGCGCATGCTGTTGATGGCCGGGCTTATGCTGGCCGACAAAACCGCCGGAGTGCAGGACAAACTGCGCGCGATGGAGGACCGCATGGCCGAAAAAGAGGCCGAGCTGGACCAATTGCGCAATGCGCCCACGCCTGAGCCGCAGAAGATTGAGGTGCCAGTGGTGCCGCAAGCGGTATCGGATGCCATGGCCGAGATTGCCGCGCGCACGGAATCCTTGGCCGATCAAATAGAAGGCGAGGCGAAAAAGAGCGACCTGTAATCCCAAAGTGCGCCTGAAAAGAAAAGCCCAGCCACCGTATGGTGCGCCGGGCTTTGAGGTTTAGCGCGCCGGATCTGTCAGGCGTTGGCCTCGCGGATTTTGTCAGCGGCATCCTTGTCGAAGGTCACGCCGCTATCGGCGAACAGTTGGTCCAGCTCTCCCGATAGGGTCATTTCGGTGATGATGTCACAGCCGCCCACAAACTCGCCCTTGACGTAAAGCTGCGGGATGGTGGGCCAGTCGGAGTAATCCTTGATGCCTTGGCGGATGGTTTCATCGGCCAACACGTTCACATCCGCGAACTCCACGCCCATGAAATTCAGCACCCCGGCCACACGGCTGGAAAAGCCGCATTGCGGCATATCTTTGGTGCCTTTCATGTAAAGCACCACGTCGTTGGCTTTTACGGT
>DATFJQ010000285.1:0-14863 GCA_035269125.1 Roseovarius sp. | reverse complement strand
TGCCCTCGATGTCCGAGGCGCTGAAAGCCATCGAAAAGCAGGCGTTGTTTACCACGGATGTGGAAATCTGGCGGCTGCATTACGCCGAGACGCTACGCCATTGGTATGACCGTTTCATGGACAATATCGATAAGGCCGGCGCGCTTTATGACGAGCGGTTCTGCCGGATGTGGCGCTATTACCTTGTGGCTTCCGAATTGACGTTCCGCATGAATCGACAAGTCGTGTTTCAGTTCCAGCTATCGCCGCAGCAGGACGCGGTGCCGCTGACACGCGATTACCTGTATCGCGCCACCGACAGGCAAGATCTGCGGCACGCAGCGGAATGACCGCGCGGTCTTAGGCCCCACCAAGGCGGCTGGCGAACCGGGCTTTCCAAAGCGCCTCTTCGTATTCCGAGGGGGCGGTGCTGTCATAGACCACGCCACCGCCGACATTCAGAGTTGCGTCAGACCCGTCCAGCATCAAGGTTCGGATCGCCACGTTGAATTCCGAACGGCCATCCGGCGCGGCCCAGCCGATTGAGCCGCAATAGATGTCACGTGCGGCGGGTTCCAGATCGGCCAAAATCTCCATCGCGCGCAGTTTCGGCGCGCCGGTGATCGACCCACAGGGGAACAGCGCCTCGAATATAGTGCCCAATCCGGTGCCGGGCTGCATCTGTCCCGCCACAAGCGACGTCATCTGATGCACGGTCTGATAGCTTTCGACCTTGAACAATTCGGGCACGCGCACGCTGCCGGGGGTGCAAATCCGGCTGATATCGTTGCGCAGCAAATCGACGATCATCAGGTTTTCGGCGCGGTTTTTCTCATCCGCAGCCAAAAACGTGCGGCGGCGGGCATCTTCGACGGGATCGTCGCTGCGCGGCTGCGTGCCTTTCATGGGCCGCGTTTCGATCCGGCCCTCGGCATTGGTGCGAAAGAACAACTCGGGCGAGCGGGACAGAATTGTTGGTAAATCCGGCGCTTCGATCAAAGCGCCAAAGCGCACGGGCTGTAGCCGGGCAAGCGCGGCATAAAGCGCCTGTGCGCCGCCGGTGGCCTGCATGCGCAAAGGAAATGTCAGGTTCGCCTGATAAATGTCCCCCGCGCCGATATAGTCATGCACGATCTGAAAGGCCTTGGCATACTGCGCCTCATCCCAGCCGGGGCAAATATCGCCTAGCGCGGCGGCACCGGGGGGGATGGCCGGGGCTGCCTCGGGCGGGCCGTCATACACACCAAAATGCAGCAACGGCAAACGGCGCTCTTGCGGCATCCGGCCCTGCAAGCGTGGCTCAAGCGCGTAGCCCAGCTCGTAACTGGCGAAACCGGCCAGCCAAGCGCCTTCGGCACGGGCGCGGTCAAGCGCCTGCAAGGCATCGGGCACGTCCGCGATCTCGCGCGCCTCAATCAGCGTGCGTGGCTGCGCAAAGGTGGCGGCGGCCCCGTCTGGTCCATGATCAAAGCGAATCTGCAACATGTCAGTCCTGTGGCGGTCGTGGCGGGTATGTAGGGCCTTACACTGGGAAACACACCCTCAAAAGCGTCCTTTGGGCCTTGTTTTGCGATCCCCCTTGCACGTGGTCGCGTGATGGATATAACGCCAGCAATTTGCGCGCGGCCCGCACCGGGCCAGCGCCCGAACAGCTGCCCGGGGATCACCATGCCGAAAAGAACAGACATCTCGTCCATCATGATCATCGGGGCGGGCCCGATCATCATCGGCCAAGCCTGCGAGTTTGACTATTCGGGCGCACAGGCCTGCAAGGCCCTGCGCGAGGAAGGCTACAGGGTTATTCTGGTCAATTCGAACCCCGCGACGATCATGACCGATCCGGGGCTGGCCGACGCCACCTATATCGAGCCGATCACCCCCGAAGTGGTCGCCAAAATCATCGAAAAAGAACGCCCCGACGCCCTGTTGCCCACCATGGGCGGGCAAACCGGGCTGAACACCGCACTGGCCGTGGCGGATATGGGTGTGCTGGACAAATTCGGGGTCGAACTGATCGGCGCCAACCGCGAGGCCATCGAGATGGCCGAAGACCGCAAGCTGTTCCGCGAAGCGATGGACCGTCTGGGGATCGAAAACCCCAAGGCCACCATTGCCAATAACATGGAAGAATGCATGGCCGCGATTGATTACGTGGGCCTGCCCGCGATCATCCGCCCGGCCTTTACCCTTGGCGGCACCGGTGGCGGCGTGGCCTATAACCGCGATGATTATGAACATTACTGCAAGACCGGGCTGGATGCCTCGCCTGTCAGCCAGATCCTGATCGACGAATCGCTGCTCGGCTGGAAAGAATTCGAGATGGAGGTTGTCCGCGATAAAGCGGACAACGCGATCATCGTCTGTGCGATTGAAAATGTCGATCCGATGGGCGTGCATACCGGCGATTCGATCACCGTGGCCCCGGCCCTGACGCTGACGGACAAGGAATACCAGATCATGCGCAACGGCAGCATTGCCGTGCTGCGCGAGATCGGCGTCGAAACCGGCGGGTCAAACGTGCAATGGGCGGTGAACCCCGAAAATGGCCGTATGGTCGTGATCGAAATGAACCCGCGCGTGTCGCGCTCATCTGCCTTGGCGTCCAAAGCCACCGGCTTCCCGATCGCGAAAATCGCCGCAAAGTTGGCGGTTGGCTACACGCTGGACGAATTGGACAACGACATCACCAAGGTCACGCCGGCCAGCTTTGAGCCGACGATTGATTATGTCGTCACCAAGATCCCGAAATTCGCGTTTGAGAAATTCCCCGGCTCGGAACCCAACTTGACCACAGCCATGAAATCGGTGGGCGAGGCGATGGCGATTGGCCGCACAATCCACGAGTCGCTGCAAAAAGCGCTGTCCTCGATGGAATCGGGGCTGTCCGGTTTCGATGAAATCACGATTGACGGCGCGCCCGACAAGGCCGCCGTGATCAAGGCTATCAGCCAGCAAACCCCCGACCGTTTGCGCACCATCGCGCAAGCCATGCGTGAGGGGCTGAGCAACGACGAAATTCAAGCCGCCACAGCGTTTGATCCATGGTTCCTGGCCCGCATCCGCGAGATCGTGGACGCCGAGGCAGACGTGCGCGACCATGGGCTGCCGAAAGACGCCCAAGGGCTGCGTCGCCTGAAAATGATGGGCTTCAGCGATGCGCGACTGGCGATGCTGACCGGCTTTACCGAAGCGGATGTGCGGCGCTTGCGCGTGGCCGAGGGCGTGACCGCTGTGTTCAAGAGGATCGATACCTGCGCCGCTGAGTTCGAGGCGCAGACGCCTTACATGTATTCCACCTACGAGGCCCCGATGATGGGCGAAGTGGAATGCGAGGCGCGCCCCAGTGACCGCAAGAAAGTGGTCATTCTGGGCGGTGGCCCGAACCGGATCGGTCAGGGGATCGAGTTTGATTATTGCTGCTGTCATGCGTGTTTCGCCCTCAGCGACGCGGGCTATGAGACGATCATGATCAACTGCAACCCCGAGACGGTTTCGACCGATTATGACACCTCGGACAGATTGTATTTCGAACCTCTAACGTTCGAGCATGTGATGGAAATCCTGCGGGTTGAGCAGGAGAACGGCACGCTGCACGGGGTGATCGTTCAGTTTGGCGGGCAAACGCCGCTGAAACTGGCCAATTCGCTTGAGGCCGAAGGTATTCCGATTCTGGGCACCTCACCCGATGCGATTGATCTGGCCGAGGACCGTGAGCGGTTTCAGGCACTGGTCAACCAATTGAATCTGAAGCAACCCAAGAACGGCATTGCCAGCAGTGACGCACAGGCCCTTGAAATTGCAGAGGCAATTGGGTTTCCGCTGGTGATCCGCCCATCCTATGTTCTGGGCGGTCGGGCGATGGAAATCGTGCGCGACATGGCCCATCTGGAACGCTACATCGCCGAAGCGGTCGTCGTGTCCGGCGACAGCCCGGTGTTGCTGGACAGCTACCTGTCGGGCGCCATCGAATGCGATGTGGACGCTCTCAGCGATGGCGAAACCGTACATGTTGCCGGAATCATGCAGCATATCGAAGAGGCCGGCGTGCATTCCGGCGATAGCGCCTGTTCGCTGCCCCCCTACTCGCTGAGCGGCGACACCATCGCAGAAATTCACAACCAGACCAAAGCCTTGGCTAAAGGTTTGGATGTGCGCGGCCTGATGAATGTGCAATTCGCGGTCAAGGATGATGAGATTTATCTGATCGAGGTGAACCCGCGCGCCAGCCGCACGGTGCCTTTTGTCGCCAAGGCCACGGATTCGGCCATTGCCTCGATCGCGGCGCGCCTGATGGCGGGCGAGCCGATGTCGAACTTCCCGCTGCGCGGCGCCTATCCCAAGGACACCAAACCCGGCAGCTTGCCAATGGCCGACCAGATGACGCTGGCCGATCCGGCGATGCCGTGGTTCTCGGTCAAAGAGGCCGTGTTGCCCTTTGCGCGTTTCCCCGGTGTGGATACGATCCTTGGGCCGGAAATGCGCTCCACCGGTGAGGTGATGGGATGGGACGTGTCTTTCCCGCGCGCCTTCCTGAAGGCACAGATGGGCGCAGGCACCGAATTGCCCAGCGGCGGCAAGGTTTTCTTTTCGATCAAGGACGCGGACAAGACCCCGCAACTGATCGAAACGGCCCGCCTGTTGGTGGATATCGGCTTTGAGCTTGTCGCGACGCGCGGCACCACAAGTTTTCTGGCCGATCATGACATTGCCTGCGAGGTGGTGAACAAAGTCTACGAGGGGCGTCCGAACGTGGTTGATATGCTCAAGGACGGGCAGATCGCACTTGTCATGAACACCACCGAAGGCACACAAGCTGTCGAGGACAGTCGCGAAATCCGTTCGGTGGCGCTTTATGATCGCATCCCCTATTTCACCACGGCTGCCGGCGCACATGCCGCAGCGCAGGCCATAAAGGCGCGCGAAGAAGGTGAACTGACATTTATGCCACTGCAAGGGCAGCCATAACCCCAACGCACAAAAACAGACCAACAACTTGATTGTGTTTGGTTTTTTCTAAGACACGGACGACTTGGGTGGTATCTATGCTGTGGCGGTCAAGCCGCCATGCGCAGGTTGCATGGTTTTTTCATAACTTAATTCTTGCGCGGTGAAATTTTTCTATTATGTGCCTTGTATCGGCGTCACTCAGAGCCGACTCAACCGCAACCTCACTTCTCAGGAGGCCAATATGACACGCGACGAACTGAACCGCGAATTGCGTATGCACAGCGCTTCCTGGCCGGCGGTCCTCATCGTGTATGGCATCATCGTAGCCACGATGGTCCTAAGCGCGATGTCCATCACCTGATCCAGGGCGCATAAAAAAATTTGGTGATTAAAGATCGGCCCACGGGTCTTTCATGATTTCACCCGACCTAAAATGCCGCGGCGGATGGAGATGCTCCACCCGCCGCTTTGTTTTTTGGCAAAGGTGCGCCATTAAATATTCGTGCCTTGCACCTTTGTATCTTCGGGATCGATATCCGACGAAGCGGCCTCGCCGACATTGTCGATACCTCGTTCTTCCAAAAGTGTGGTCAGCCAATCCGGGTCCATCTCGGGAACCGAGCTCAGCAGAAGATCGGTATAGGGATGGTGCGGTGGCTTGAACATTTCCTCTTTCGGGCCTTGTTCGACCACTTGGCCATGCTGCATCACGACGACTTCGTCGGCGATGGAACGCACCGTCGCCAAATCATGCGTGATGAACATATAAGCAAGGTTCAGCTCTTTTTGCAGCCGATCCAACAGGCGCAAGATCCCCTCGGCGACCAGTTGGTCCAGCGCCGACGTCACCTCGTCACAGATGATGAAGGTGGGCTCCGCCGCAAGAGCACGCGCAATACCAATCCGCTGCTTTTGCCCACCGGACAGTTCCGGCGGATAACGGTTGTAGTATTTCGAGGGCTCCAGCTCGATCAAATCCAGCAGTTCATCGACCCGGCTTTTCAATTCGCCCCCGCGCAAGCCCTGATAGAATGCTGCCGGTCGGCCGATGATCTCGGAAATCTGCACTTTAGGGTTCAGCGCGGTATCGGCCATCTGATAAATCATCTGGCATTGTCGCAACTGATCCTTTGAACGGTTTCTGTAATCGGGCGGGAAAGGCTCGCCCTTGAACAGAACCTCGCCCTTTGAGGGGGGCAACAACCCGGTAATGACCCGCGCCGTTGTGGATTTGCCCGACCCGGATTCCCCCACGACGGCAACGGTCATGCCCTCATAGACATCAAAACTGACATCATCGAGCACCTTCACACCGCCGGTATAGGACGCATCCACATTGCGGACCGAAATCAGCGGCTCACTGTTCTTTGGGCGGCTTTTTTGCGGCCTTTTGAAGCTGCGGACGGCCCAAAGGGATTTGGTGTAATCCTCTTGCGGGTTGTCCAGCATTTCCTTGGTCGAGGCTTCCTCAACCTCTTCGCCTTTCAGCAAAACCTTGATCGTGTCGGCCATCTGAGCCACAACCGCCAGATCGTGCGTGATGTAAATCGCAGCGGTGTTGTATTCATCCACGATGTCGCGGATCGCGGCCAAAACCTCGATCTGCGTGGTCACATCAAGCGCGGTTGTCGGCTCATCAAAGATGATCAGATCAGGGCGGCACGACATCGCCATCGCGGTCATCGCACGCTGCAGCTGCCCGCCCGACACCTGATGCGGATAGCGAAAGCCGATTTCCTCAGGGTTTGGAAGACGCAGCTTTTCATAAAGCTCCATCGCATCTTCCTGCGCCTCCATCCGCTTTTTCAAACGGTATTGAACCGGCGCTTCGGTGTGTTGATCAATGATCTTATGCGCCGGGTTGAACGAAGCCGCAGCCGATTGCGCAACATAGGCAATCCGGTGGCCGCGCAAACCACGCTTCTCAGATTCGGTTGCTGTGGTCAGTTCCATCCCGTCAAACTCGATCGACCCGCCCGATATGCGTGTGCCATCACGGGCATAGCCCATGGCGGCCGCGCCAATCGTCGACTTACCGGCACCAGATTCACCGATCAGGCCCAGAACCTCACCGCGATGGAGGGTCAGATCGACACCTTTGATGATGTCGATCCATTGTTCGTCGGAATACCCCTGAATTTGCAGATCTTCGATCTCGAGCAGGACATCTTTCGATTTTACCATTTTATTTCTCCTTCAAGCCCGAGGACCGATGCAGCATCCAGTCCACAACAAAGTTGACCGACACGGTCAACAGCGCAATGGCCGCCGCCGGGATCAAAGGCGTGATGTCCCCGAACGAGATCAGCGTTGCATTTTCCCGCACCATCGAGCCCCAGTCCGCCGTCGGCGGTTGAATCCCAAGGCCCAAGAATGACAGGCCCGCTACCAGCAGGAACACAAAGCAGAATTCCAGTCCGAATTCCGCCACCAGTGGTGCGGTCGAGTTGGGCAGGATTTCACGACGGATCAGATACCATGTGCCTTCTCCGCGCAGTTTGGCGGCTTCGATATAGTCCATGACCACAACGTTGCCGGCAACCGCCCGTGTCAGGCGGAAAACGCGCGGCGCATAGATGACCGCCACCGCGATGATGATGACGTGGATATGCGGGCCAAAGATCGACAGCATCAAAAGCGCAAAGATCAGCGACGGGATCGACATGATCACATCTGCAAAGCGGCCCATGAACTGATCGAACCAGCCGCCTTTTGTGGCCGCCAACAAACCAGCAAGTGCGCCAATGATAAAGGCCAGCAGCGTCGCCGCCAATGCCAGCCCAACCGAGTTGCGCGTGCCATAGATAATCCGGCTAAAGATATCGCGGCCCAACTGATCGGCGCCCAGCAACATCTCGCCGTCTGCCGGCGCAAAGGCCGAGGCGATGACTTCGGCCTCGCCATGCGGCGCGATCCACGGGGCAAAGATACCCGCAATGGCATAGGTGAAAATGATGAACATCCCAAAAGCTGCCGTCAAAGGCGCGGTGCGCAATTCCTTGGCCAAGTCATGCGATGCAATGGCGACCAGAAATTCACGAAACGCGAACGAGACCATGCCCGCCAGCGCCAACAGTCCGGCCACGATGGCAATTGACTGCAGCGCACTGGGGCCACCGACGATTCCCACGATGAACGAGACCAGCGTCAGGCTGAACAACAGCAGGAACCATGACCGCTTGTTGAAATAAGCAGCCAAACAGGACGCGGCCAGAAGAAGGGTGTAGTAGGTGATTACGAAAAGGCTCATGTCTGTGTCCCCCTCACTTCGGATGCCGCAAGCGCGGATTTGTCAGGATGGCACCGACATCGGCTGCAAGGTTCAGCAGGATGAAAGTTGCCGCGAAGATCAGACAACAGGCCTGAACGACCGGGAAGTCTCGCTTGGACACCGCATCGACCAACGCCTGACCGATACCGGGATACACGAACACCACCTCAACCAGCACAACACCGGTGATCAGATAAGCAAGGTTCAGTGCCACCACGTTGATAATCGGCGCCCATGCGTTGGGCAGCGCGTGCTTGACGATGACTTTCCACGGCGGCGCCCCCTTGAGCCGCGCCATTTCGATGTAAGGCGACGCCAGAAGGTTGATGATGGCTGCACGGGTCATCCGCATCATGTGCGCGGTCACGACCAGCACCAGCGTCAGCGCCGGCAGGAAGGTGCGATACAGCAATTCCCCCAAGGACATGTCTTGGCTGAGACTTGAGATCGCCGGGAACATGCCCCATTTGACCGCGAAATACAGGATCAAGATGTAGCCCAGAAAGAACTCGGGCGACGAAATCGAGGTGAGCGTCAGCACGTTGGCGACCCGGTCAAAGATCGAGTTGCGCAACAGCGCCACGATCACACCCAAAACGATCGCGAACGGCACGGCGATCACGGCGGCGTAGGCCGCAAGGAACAACGTGTTCATAAAGCGTTCACCGATGAGGGTGGTGACCCGCTCGCCCGTCACGATCGACGATCCGAAATCAAAAGTCACGGCACCGCCAAGCCATTCAAGATAGCGCACGATGGCCGGTTTATTGAGGCCCATCTGCTCACGCAGTGCGGCAAGGTTATCTTCGGTGGCCCCTTGACCCAAAACCGCCTGAGCGATGTCGCCCGGCAGCAATTCGACCATGAAAAAGATAATGATCGAGATCACGAAAAGAATGACCAGTCCGAGACCGAGCCGTCTTGCAATCAGCCCTAGAATGTCTCCCATCTGTCCCTCCTGCTGTTGTGTCCGCGCCTATTTACGGGTGGCCGTTTTGGCCGCGCGACCGAACAGAACTATTTTTGTTGCCAAGCCCCTTGGTAACTGCGCCATGCGCTATGGGGGCGGCTCTTGGCCTGATCCATGCCGTTTGCGTGGCTGAAGTGGGATCAGGCAGCGAAAGCCCGGCGCATATAGCGCCGGGCCTGTTTGTCTTAACTGGCGAACCACCAGCGGCTGGCACCACGGGCGCCATCCAGCTGCCAGCTTGCTGCCAGTTCAGGGCCATGCATGACGTTTTTGCGCCGTGCATAAACAAAGTTCGAGAAGAACGGGATCAGCGTGCCGCCGTCGTTGCGGGCCAGCAGCGCCATCTCACGATACATCTCGGCGCGGCGGTCATTGTCCAATTCGGCCTTGGCTTGCAGCAGCAGCTCGTTGAACCGCTCGTTCTGCCAATGGCTTTCATTCCACGCCGCATCGTCTTTGTAGGCCAGCGAATACATCACGTCCGGCGTCGGACGCGCGCCCCACTGAACCACACACCAAGGATCCTTCAGCCAGACGTCGGAATAATAGCCGTCGCTTGGCGAGCGGTTGACCTTGATGTCGATCCCCGAGGCTTTGGCCTGTTCGGCGAACAGAACGCACATGTCAACGGCCCCGGAAAAGACCGAGTCAGCGACCTTGAGCTCAACCGAAAGACCTTCGGCACCGGCCTTTTTCAGCAGGGATTTCGCCTGATCCGGATCATACTCGCGTTGCGGGATGTCATCGGGCCAATACGGCATGGCTGGCGAATGATGGAAATCATTACCGATCGTTGCCGTGTTGAAGGTGATCTTTTCAATGATCTCTTCACGGTTCATCGAAAGTTTGATCGCATTGCGCACGTCCACGTTATCAAACGGGGCCACGTCGCAGAACATCGGCATCGTGATCGCCGAGGCCGACGGAACGTTGTCGATCAAGATATTCGGATCACGCTCCAACAGCGACAGTGTTTTCAACTCGATCTGTGTGATCGCGTCGACATCGCCCGTCACAAGCGCGGTCTGACGTGCGTTCGGGTCGTTCAGAACGGTGATCGTTACTTCGTCGAAATACGCGCCATCCAAATGCCAATCGTCGTGACGCACCAAATTGTAGCGCACGCCAAATTCGGTTTCGACCAGACGATATGGGCCACACCCGTCACCGGATTGCCAGTTCAGCGATCCATCGTCATTGGCCGGGCAAACCGCAAAGTGGTAGTCCGTCATCAGCCATGGCAGATCGGCGTTGCCGGTGCCCAGCTTGACCGTGATCGAATGATCGCCGTTGTCGACAATGTCTTCGACGTCGGACAACAGGGCCTTGGCCGCCGATGTCGACGCCTCACCGCGGTGATGATTCAACGACGCGATGACGTCATTTGCCGTCACTTTCTTGCCGCTGTGGAACGTGGCCTTGTCGTTTAGCATGAAGGTCCACTCCTTCGCATCCGGCGTGGCAGACCACTCCGTTGCGACATCCGGACCAAGCGAGCCATCGGGCTCGATCAGCGTCAGGTAGCTGCGGAAGGTGTGGATCAACATGATCGTCGAATAGGTCACATAGGTGCCCGGATCATGGCTGTCGGATGTGTTTCCGTCATGGGCACCCAACCGGAAATGGCCTCCGCTTGTAGGGGCCGCGTTTGCCTTGGTGGTCCACAAACCGGTCGCGGCCGAGGCCGAAAGGCCCGCCGCCATCGAGTAATTCATGAACGACCTGCGTGACACTTTGCCGTCGCGGGCCGCATCGGCCAAGTGGTCTATCAGAATTTGATCTTTGGAATTTTTCATGTCTTCTCCCTGAGAACGTTTGACTTATCGCGCAGTTTTTTTGGGCTTTCAAAGCCGCGAACACTGTATGACCGACTGAAGCCACTTCGACATTGGCCTGGGCTTTGCCGCGTGGCGCATTGTCTGGGTCACTGTGCGTCTTTAGCCCACATGGCCGAACCCTTGATCGTTCTGCCTGTATCCGGCGCGCACAAGGCGCGCCGGATAGGTTTTGAACGCAATCAGCTTGCAAACCACCAGCGGCTTGGGGCGCGCGCGCCATCCAATTCCCAGCTGGCTGCAAGGCTCTCGCCACGCATCACATTGCTGCGGCGCGCATAGACGAAGTTGTTGAACATCGGAATGATCGTGCCACCGTCATCACGGGCCAGCATGGCCATATCCCGATACATCTCGGCGCGCAGCTCATTGTCCAATTCGGATTTGGCCTTGATCAACAGCTCATTGAAGCGTTCGTTCTGCCACCGGCTTTCATTCCAAGCCGCATCAGCCGCATAACCAAGCGTGTACATCACGTCCGGCGTTGGGCGCGCGCCCCAAGATACGGCGCAGAACGGCTTTTTCAACCAAACGTCCGAATAATAGCCATCGTTGGGTTCACGCACGACTTTCACGTCGATACCCGCTGCTTTGGCTTGTTCGGAATACAAAACACACATGTCCACCGCGCCCGAGAACAGGCTGTCAGCTGTCGAAATGCTAACCGATAGCCCCTCGGCACCGGCTTTTTTCAGCAGCGATTTGGCCTGATCCGGATCATACTCGCGCTGCGGGATGTCATCCGGCCAATACGGCTGTGCGGGCGAGTGGTGGAAATCATTGCCCTTGGTCGCCGCGCCGAATGCGATTTTCTCGATGATCTCATCGCGGTCTATCGACAGCTTCAGCGCATTGCGCACATCGACATTGTCAAACGGCGCCGTGTCGCAGAACATCGGCATGGTGATTGCCGCAGCGGACGGGACGTTTTCGATTTCGATGTTCGGGTCGCGCTGCAACAGCGCCGATGTTTTCAGGTCAATCAACGAAACCGCATCAACATCGCCCGTCACCAGAGCGGTCTGGCGCGCGTTCGGATCATTCAAAACCAGCAATTCCAGCGCATCGAAATAGGCGCCCTCAAGGTGCCAGCCGTCATGCCGCGTGAGCGACCAGCCAACGCCCCATTCACCCCGGTCGATCTTGTAGGGACCAGAGCCGTCACCAGATTGCCAGTTCGCCGTGCCATCTTCATTGGCCGGGCATACAGCAAGGTGATAGTCTGTCATTAGCCACGGCAGATCGGCGATGCCGCTTTCCAGCGTGACCACAACGGTGTGATCGCCGTCGGCCGCAATATCGGTCACCGATGTCAGCAACGATTTGGCGGCCGATGTCGATTGATCGCCACGGTGATGGTTCAGCGACGCGATCACATCAGCCGCTGTGACCGGCTTGCCGCTGTGGAACATGGCGTTCTGGTTAATCTCGAACGTCCAGACCGACGCATCGTCGTTTGCCGACCAGTTGGTCGCAAGATCCGGCCCAAGTGAACCGTCGGGTTCGATCTGCGTCAGATAGCTGCGATACTGGTGCGCCAGATAGATTTGCTGACGCGATACATATTGGCCGGGGTCATGCGTGTCCGACGAATTCCCGTCATGCATGCCGACACGGAACGTGCCACCACGTTGCGGCGCTGCGCTGGCGGCTGACGTCCAAAGCCCAGTCGCAGCCGAAGCGGTCACGCCCGCGGCCATCGAATGGTGCATGAAGGATCGGCGCGAAATGCGCCCTTCGCGGGCGGCATTGGCAAGACGGTCCATCAGCAGTGCATCTTTAGAATATTTCATGATTTCTCCCTGAATTGGCCGGTTTGGGCACCGGTCCACTTTGCTGTAAGCAATAGCTTCACTCCGGAACGATATAGCAGGTAGCCCAATTGCGACATATCTCTAACAAAACACGAAATCCGTGACGCTTCCACCCTCAACTTGGCAGTTTCAATAATTTTTTAAGATTTTCCGATAGATACAGAATTCGTGCACATAAATATGCGTAATCGCTGCGCAGCAGCGGACAAAAAAATAGTCAAAAACCGACATGCTGCAGCGCAAAAATCATGCAAACCAGCCCTCTTGGGCGTGCATTCAGACGTCATCACGGCGCGCACGCAGCCGCGAAAAATAGTCCACTCTCTTCTTGAGTTCACGCTCGAACCCACGCTCGACCGGCTGATAAAAAACCGGGCGTTTCATGCTTTCGGGAAAGTAATTCTGACCTGAAAACCCGTCTTCTGCATCATGATCATAGGCATAGCCCTCGCCATAGCCCTGATCCTTCATCAGCTTGGTCGGCGCGTTCAGAATATGCCGCGGCGGTGGCTCGCTTCCGGTTTGCTTGGCCGCGCGCATCGCCGCCTTGTACCCAGCATAGGCTGCGTTAGATTTGGGCGCCAGTGACAGGTAAACAACCGCTTGGGCCAAAGCCAGTTCGCCTTCGGGGCTGCCAAGGCGTTCATAGGTTTCCCACGCGTGCAGGCACACAGTTTGCGCATGGCTGTCGGCCAGCCCGATATCTTCCACCGCCATCCGTGTGATCCTCCGCGCCAGATAGCGCGGGTCTTCGCCCCCGGTCAGCATTCGGGCATACCAATATAATGCCGCATCCGGATCGGAGCCACGCACCGATTTATGCAAGGCCGATATCAGGTTGTAATGTTCATCCCCGCCTTTGTCATACTTGGCCGCACGCCGCATCAGGCGCGCCCCAAGGGCCTCCGCATCCAGTTTTCCGTCAACCGGCCATGCTGCCACCTGTTCGATCAGGTTCAACAGGGCGCGCCCGTCACCATCGGCCATTTCCAACAGCGCCTCGCGCGCATGGCCATCCAGTGGCAGGGGTTTACCCAGTTCCGCCTCGGCGCGCTGCGCCAACCGCTCAAGATCGGCCAGCCCCAACCGTTCCAGCACCAAAACCTGTGCGCGGCTCAGCAAAGCGGCGTTCAATTCGAAACTTGGGTTTTCCGTCGTCGCCCCCACCAGCAGGATCGTGCCATCCTCCATATGAGGCAGAAAACTGTCTTGCTGGGCCTTGTTGAAACGGTGAATTTCATCCACGAACAGCAACGTCCCCTGCCCGTTCATGCGACGGTGACGGGCCTGTTCGAACACTTTCTTCAGCTCGGCCACGCCGCTGAAAATCGCGCTGATCTGCTCAAAATGCAGATCGGTCTCATGGGCCAGCAGCCGCGCGATCGTGGTTTTACCAACGCCCGGCGGCCCCCAAAACACAAGCGACGACAAACTGCCCGAGGCCAACATCACGCCAAGCGGTGCCTCAGGCCCAAGCACCTGATCCTGACCGATGACATCAGACAGGGTTTGCGGGCGCAACCTGTCGGCCAAAGGGCGCGGTGCGTTTGTGCTTGGGGGCGTTTCGCCGGGAGTGTCGAACAGATCGGTCATGGATTACAGCCGAAACCGCATGACCAGACGCTGCCCGCCGCGCTGCACCTCAAGTGTCAGACGCCCCCGCGCGTCGGTCAGCAGGGCCAGTGCGCTGTCGGTATTGGCCACATCCACGCCATTGACCTTGCGCAATATATCCCCCGGTCGCAGGCCCACACGGGCCCCCACGGGCCCCGGATCATCCACCACAACGCCGCTGGCCGCCAAGGGCAGATCATACTGCGCCAGCACAACAGGGTTGATGGTTAATACCGTCATGCGCGGAATCGCGGCGCTGCGCCCGGTTTGCGACTGAGCGCGCGGCGGGGTATCAGGCGGCGCGGTCAGCGTCAGGGTTATCTCCTCGGCTTGGCCTTGGCGCAAACGCGTGATTGTCGCCTCGGCGCCAATGCCCGCGACAGACATCCGAAAAATCATTTCAGCCGGTGTATTGACCGGCTGGCCATCGACC
>DATFJQ010000284.1:0-13409 GCA_035269125.1 Roseovarius sp. | reverse complement strand
CCTCGACGACGTTCATCTCGGCGCCGGCGGCGAGCTCCTCGATGGTGGGCTCGACGCCGTTCTTCTGGAGCATCTGCTTCTGGATCGAGCGCAGCTTGCTCATCGTCTCGATCATGTGGACCGGGATGCGGATGGTGCGCGCCTGATCGGCGATCGAGCGGGTGATCGCCTGGCGGATCCACCGGGTCGCATAGGTGCTGAACTTATAGCCCCGGCGATACTCGAACTTGTCCACGGCCTTCATCAGGCCGATATTGCCTTCCTGAATGAGATCAAGGAATTGCAGGCCGCGGTTCGTGTATTTCTTGGCGATGGAAATGACCAGCCGCAGGTTGGCTTCGACCATTTCCTTCTTGGCCAGACGGGCCTCTTTCTCACCCTTCTGAACTTGGCTGACGATGCGGCGGAATTCGCTGATATCCAGCCCCACATACGTGCCCACTTGCGCCATGTCGGCGCGCAGTTCGGCCACTTTGTCGGGGTTGCGTTCCATGAACATCTGCCAGCCCCGGCCCGATTTGGCGGCCATATCGTCCAGCCAGTTTGGGTCCAGCTCGCGGCCGCGGTATTCGTCGATAAACTCGCGACGGTTGATACGGGCCTGATCGGCCAGCTTTACCATGGCGCTGTCGATCTGCATGATGCGGCGGTTGATACCATAAAGCTGGTCAATCAGCGCCTCGATGCGGTTGTTGTGCAGGTGCAACGAGTTGACCAGTTCGACAATCTCAGAGCGCAGCTTTTGATAGGTCGCTTCCTGCGTATCGCTGAACCGTCCGTCCTCGTTCAAGGTGGCCGAGATGCGGCTATCCTGCATCTCGCTCAGCATTTCGTAATCGGCGGCAATCCGGTCCAGCGTTTCCAGAACACGCGGCTTGAGCGCGGCTTCCATGGCCGCAAGACTCATGTTGGCCTGTTCGTCCTCGTCCTCGTCATCGTCTTTCGCAATCGGATTGCCATCGGCATCCAGTTCCGGTTGCTCGTCGCTTTTGCTGTCTGCCGGGGGGCTGGTGACATTGGCCGCCTCGACGACCGGCGCGCCCTCTTCACCCTCTTCGCCCATCTGGTCGCCAAAAGTGGTTTCAAGGTCGATCACATCGCGCAGCAGGATGTCTTCACCCAGCAATTCGTCGCGCCAGATTGTAATCGCCTGAAAGGTCAGCGGGCTTTCGCAAAGCCCTGCAATCATCGTGTTGCGCCCGGCCTCGATGCGCTTGGCGATAGCGATCTCGCCCTCGCGGCTCAGCAGCTCGACGCTGCCCATCTCGCGCAGATACATCCGAACCGGGTCATCGGTACGGTCCAGCTTTTCGCCACTGCCTGATCCAAGCGTCAACTCCCCCTTGCGGCCCACTTCGGCCACGGCGGTGGATTTCTGCTCTTCTTCCTCGGCTTCGTCGTCTTCGATGATGTTGATGCCCATCTCACTCAGCATCGACATCACGTCTTCGATCTGCTCGCTGCCCACCTGATCGGGCGGCAGGACTTTGTTCAGCTGATCGTAAGTAATGTAGCCCTTTTCACGCGCTTCGGCGATCATCTTCTTGACTGCCGCTTGCGACATATCCAAAGACAGTTCCGTTTCCTGATCTTCGGGCTTTTGGTCGTCGTTATCTTTGGCGGCCATGAACGTCTCCTGCGCAGTGGGCGGTCGGGCGATTCGGATTTTTCGAATCATTACCGTCTGAAAGTGATTCGAAAACCCGTTTACCCTGTTTTGTTTATCTATTCCTCACCAAACCGCAATCAACGGGTCGGTTTGGTGTATCTGATCTTTTCCAGCAACGCATCGAATTGCTCGCGTTCGTCGCGACTGATTCGCGCGCCATTCTCGGCAAGGTCGTATTGGGCGCGATCCTCGGTCTGGTTACGCAAAGCGCGTTGACGCTCTTCTGCGGCTTGTCCCAAACGCCAGGTCAACGCCTCGTCGGCCCATCCTGCCAAATCCTCGGCAGCCTCGCTGACTTCGGCGTTCCAGCCCCGTTCGGCAGACAGCTTGGCCAGTTCCGCCGCAATCGTCATACGCGCCACCTCGGCATCGCCCGGACGGCGGACCGGGGGCGCAAGCGCGACATGGGGCAAGCGCAGAAGGTTTTCAAGGGCTTCGGCGCCAACCATCTGTTCGATATGCGCGCGCAACGTTTCGGCCCCAGCGGGCGCATGACGCAAAATCGCATCGCGCAGGGTTGCATGTTCGGGGTCGGTGCAAGTCATCATCTCAATCTGCGCCTCGAATTCCTCGAACACCTCGGGCGTGCACACCAACGAGGCCAGAATGGCCGCTTCACGCAAACGGATTTGCGCCGCATCATCGGCGGCCACCAACAGCGATGACTTGGTCGAGGGCATGGCCGTCGGGATGGGTTGCCAGCGGCCACCCCCCTTGTTCCATGCCGCACCACGGGGTTTGAACGTGTCGCGGCGCGGGTTGAACAACTGCCACCGCAACTCTTTGATCGCCTGCCCGTAATGGCCGCGGATCGAGGGGTCACGGATCAGTTTGATCTTTTCACGCAAAGCCTTGTCCAAGGCCGCCTTGCGCTCGGGGCTGTCATAGACATGGCCCTCGGTCTCGCGTTGCCAGAGCAATTGCACCATCGGCAAGGCACTGTCCAACAGAGCCTGCACCGCGCTTGCCCCCTTGGCGCGCAACAGATCATCGGGGTCTTGCCCTTCGGGCATGATGGCAAAGCGTAACGATTTGCCAGCTTCAAGCAAAGGCAACGCGATATCAATCACCCGATAGGCCGCCCGCAAACCGGCGGTATCACCATCCAGCGCGATAATCGGCTCGTCCGCGATGCGCCACAGCATTTGCAACTGGTGTTCGGTCACCGCCGTGCCAAGCGGCGCAACCGATGCCCCGAACCCCGCAAGCGCCAAGGCGATGACATCCATATACCCCTCGGCCACGATCAGTGGCTGGCCCTTGCCCGCCGCCTCACGCGCGGGGCCGTGGTGATACAAGGTGCGGGATTTGTCGAAAAGCTCGGTCTCGGGCGAGTTCAGGTATTTCGCGTTGTCGTTCGGATCCATCGCGCGGCCCCCAAAGGCAATGCAGCGCCCGCGCGGATCGCGGATCGGAAACATAATGCGATTGCGGAACGTATCATAGGGCCGCCCGCCCTTCTGGCTGGGTTTGGCCAGCCCGCAGGCCATGATCAAATCATCCTCGACGCCCTTGGCCTTCAGATGGTCCCACAGGCCCTGCCACGCATCGGGCGCAAACCCAATTTCAAAGCGTTCGCAGGCGGATGCATCCAGCCCCCGGCCTGTCAGGTAGTCCCGTGCGAGGGCCCCTGCCCCGGTTTGCAATTGCAGACGGAAATGGCCCACGGCCATCTCCATCACCTCGGCCAATTGCGTGCGCCGGTCGGCCTTTTGCTGGGCTTGCGGATCGCGTTCGGGCATCGACATGCCCGCCTCTTGCGCCAGAATGCGCACCGCCTCCATGAAATCCACGTTTTCGGTCTCGCGCACAAAGCTGATCGCGTCGCCTTTGGCGTGGCAGCCAAAGCAGTAATAAAACCCCTTACGGTCATCGACATGGAAGCTGGCGGTTTTTTCCTGATGGAACGGGCACGGTGCCCACAAATCGCCCTTGCCCTGATTGGACTTGCGGGTATCCCACATGACCTTGCGGCCCGCCACTTGGGCAAGCGAGGTGCGGGTGCGCAGTTCGTCCAGAAATCCAGGGGGCAGGCTCATGGGTTAGTATATGAGCAAAGCACAGCCCAGAGACAAGGGTTTACCCCGCTGATCACTGAGCGAGGCACTGCTCTTGATAGGCTACCGCGACCTCATCGGTCAGCTGGTCTTGAGGCAGAGTATAGACCCAATCGACAATCGGCTGGACGGCGCCCTTGAACGCACTGTCAGCGTCCATGGCATCGCCAACCATGCTTGCGGCCTCTTGCGCCGAGGCCCCATCTGCGCGCGCGGTCACGGCATCGCCGACGATCACGGCGGTGTTTTCGCACAAGTCCTGTTGATCCTGCGCCAAGGCAGGGGTGGTGGCAATCAGGGCGACGGCAATGGCGGAAAAGCGTGTCATATGGTCCTCAAATTCATGTTGGTCTTCGTCAAAGTTAAAGCCGTGGTAGAAAAATGAAAGACCCGCCAAGGGGGAAACCTTCGCGCGGCCTGTCACTTGGCCTGTCACTTGGCCTGTCACTTGGCCTGTCACGCGGCCTGTCACGGTTGCGCGCAAAACAGGCCGTGCTGCATGGGCGCGACCAGCACCAGCGCGACATGTCAGATGGCGGGATCTGAACCAAGCCTGCCAACCGGGTTTGACCCTAACCAATCAAATGGCCGGGGCATGCCCGGCCATTTCAGCGCATCTCATAGCGACGCGTATGTAAAACCACAGTATCGTCTCCGGCTCAGAGCCCAAGCGCGCGATAGCTGGACGCAACCTTTTCGATCGACACAAGATAGGCCGCCGTGCGCAGATCGTGACAATCCTCTCGACCGTGCCAGACCTCGCGCATGGATTGGTAGGCCGTGCGCATCGTGTCATCCAACCCCGAACGCACCAGCTCCAACTCGTCCGCGCCGCGCAGATACTTTTGCTTGAACCCCGGCGACATCGTCCAGGCGTCGCCCAGATGGTCGTCCAATTTTTCCAGCTCTCTCACGATCAGTTCGTGACGCGCCTCTTCCTGACGGCGGCCCATCCGGCCAAACCGGATATGGCTGAGGTTCTTGACCCATTCGAAATACGACACCGTCACACCACCGGCGTTGGCATACATGTCGGGAATGATCACCGTGCCTTTGTTGCGCAGAATATCATCGGCGCCTGCGGTGACCGGACCATTGGCCGCCTCAATGATCAGGGGGGCTTGGATGCGGTCGGCATTGTCCATGTTGATCACCCCCTCCAGTGCGGCGGGGATCAGGATATCGCACTCTTGCTCAAGATATTTAGAGCCATCGGCGATATATTTGCCCGACGGATAGCCATCGACGCCACCATGCTTGGCGATCCAATTGCGCAGATCATCGACATTCAGGCCCTGAGGGTCATACAGCCCACCATCGCGTTCGATCACCGCCGTGATCTTGCAGCCGTCCTCCTCGCTCAGGAACTTGGCGGCGTGATAGCCCACATTCCCAAGCCCCTGCACAATCACCCGCTTGCCGTCCAATGATCCGCTCATGCCCGCGGCGGCGATATCTTCGGGGTGGCGAAAAAATTCGCGCAGCGCATATTGCACGCCGCGGCCCGTGGCCTCGGTCCGGCCCTGAATGCCGCCCGCGTTTACCGGCTTGCCGGTCACACAGGCGCGCGCATTGATATCGGTGGTGTTCATGCGCCGGTACTGGTCGGCGATCCATGCCATTTCCCGCTCACCGGTGCCCATATCGGGCGCCGGCACGTTTTGGCTGGGATGGATCAGGTCGCGCTTGGCCAATTCGTAGGCGAACCGTCGGGTGATCCGCTCCAGTTCGTGCTCGTCCCATTCGCGCGGATCCACGCACAGCCCGCCCTTCGAGCCGCCAAACGGCGCCTCGACCAAAGCGCATTTATAGGTCATCAGTGCGGCCAGCGCCTCGACCTCGTCCTGATTGACCTCGGTCGCATAACGGATACCACCTTTGACCGGCTCCATATGTTCGGAATGAACGCTGCGATAGCCAACGAATGTTTGCATCTCACCGCGCAGGCGCACACCAAATCGCACTGTATATGTCGCGTTACAGACACGAATCTTTTCCTCCATCCCCGGCGGAAGATCCATCAGCGCGACCGCACGGTTGAACATCAGGTCAACGCTTTCGCGAAAGGTCGGTTCTTTGGTGGCTGTCATCATGCGTCTCCCATTTACGCCCCGGTCATTGCCGGTAACTTTGGCCGTGTCAGCGATGTATACACGCGCCACTGCATGGTTAATGCCTGCGACAATTTTGTCCACCCATAGCGCCTGAAACTTAAGCACAAGTTAAAAAAGGCGACCCGCTACAGCTTGGATGAGCCGCGCGTGCCTCATCTGGTCCGGCCTATTGGCATCGATTGTCCGCAGATTGCGCACAATCCACCGAAATCGCTGCGAATTTGTATAAAAGCGACGGGTAATCAACAGGTTACAACCATATTCATGCCTTATTTTCGCCATGTCATTCGTTAATAAAAACGGTCTTAGACTCCGACTACCGGGATCAGTGCGCCCGAAAGGTGTGAAAATGAAACATGTCCTTCAACCTCGTGCCGCCGTGGCCAATGCCATCGCGACCACGTTTAGAAAAGTTACCGGCGTTTGCGCAGACCGCACACGTCGATTCCGCGCGGACCAGTCCGGGGCAATGGTGGGTTTGGCCCTGTTCATATTCATTTTCATGTTGGCCGTCGCTGGTTTGGGGATCGACCTGATGCGCCATGAAATGAAACGCACTCACTTGCAGGCCACACTGGACAGCGCCGTGCTGGCGGCCGCTGGCACCAAGATCAAGAACGGCTCGGGCAACCCGGAAAATGATCTCAAACAGGTGATAAAGGATTATTTCGAAGCTGCCCAAATCGGTGATTATCTTCAAGATTTCAACGACGACGACATCAAGATCGGCGATGGCAAGACCGAGGCTTTGGCAAGTGCCAAGCTGGAAATGGATACCTATCTGATGCGCCTTTCGGGCGTCGATACCTTGACAGCCTGGGGCACAACGCAAGCCGCGATTTTGGCTGAAACCCTTGAGATCGTCTTGGTGCTTGACGTATCCGGCTCGATGGAAGGCAAGCGCCTGACCGAGCTCGCGAAAGCCGCCAAGAAGTTTGTCACGACCGTGCTGGACAACTCGACCGGGATCGTGTCGTTTTCGGTCGTGCCGTTCAATAGCAATGTTGTCCCCCCGCGCGAGATCTATGACAATCTAACCGTGGATCAGCGGCACAGCTACTCGACTTGCCTTGTATTCCAGGACGATGATTTCAAAAATACGGCCATCGACCCCAATGAACACTACGCGCAAAAAGTATTCACCTCGATGGACCACAGCGGCTGGCACGAGGTGGGTTTTGGCGAAGTGGGCCGCGAAAAGGAACCCGGTGAAAATGTCGGCCACCGTATGGACACGTCCTATAACCGATCATGCCACAATGATGAGCGGTTCGAGATCCTGCCATATGCCACAACCGAAGGGGCCGTGCATAAGAAGATCGAATTGCTGACCGCCGCTGGCGGCACCTCGGGCGACATGGGCATGAAATGGGCCGCTGCCCTGCTTGATCCGGCCTTCCGCCCGGTTGTCAATGAAATGGGCAAATTGCGCATCAAATATGATGCCGACGGCAACATCATGCGCGACAGTGATGGTAACGCACAAACCTATTCGCAGATCAGCACCGATCTTTTGGGCCTGCCCAAGGATTATCCGTCGAAAAATGACAGCGGGCAAACCAACAACAACAAGATCATCGTCATGATGGGGGATGGTTCGAATGGATGGGAAGTTTCCCTCAAAGACCCGGCCAACATTTTGTCGAACCCTGAATACCCGTCAGACGTGGGTTGGGATTACCGTGGCCCCGGCTCGACTTTGCACCGCGTCCGTTACTACGAGACCGAGTTCAAGATTGCCCGGCTGGTTCGCTCGAACGGCCAGATCGTACAATCCTCGAACGATCCCTCCGTTTGCGGTGAGACCGTCTACCAATACTGGTGGGGGTATAGATATTATTATGGCGAATGGGAATGCGAGTATGAAGTAACCGAGAACGAGAAAACCGGCTACTACTTCTACGCGTCCAGCAAATCAAACAAATACTACGACCCTGATCGCGACGCATATTTTGCAAGCCGCGACGCTGCTTTCCCCTATCTTGTGAAAGACGAGAACGGTCAGGAAATCGACGTACAGCTGGATTGGGAAGAAGCCTGGGGGCTCGTGACGCCTTGGCGCTACGCCCAGATCACCGGCGACTGGCAACCCTATGACCAGTATAACCCGAACAGCAATTCGACCCTCACCGGCGACGACAAGGACAGCCGCATGACCGACATCTGCGGCAAGGCCAAGGAAAAGGGTGTCATCATCTATACCATCGCCTTTGAAATGGGCGAAGCCGATGGCAGCAACGCCAGCGCCCTTTCGTCCTGCGCGTCGTCATCGGAAAACAGCTTTGCAGCCTCCCTCGATGGCAGCGTATCGGGTATCGACGGCACAGCCCGCACCATCGAGGAAGTGTTCGAAGTGATCGCCGCCTCGGTCAAAAAGTTGAGCTTGCGCCAATGATACGCTTTATCAAAACGCGCATCGCGCGCATGCGCGGCGAGGAAACGGGCTCGGCCAGTGTCGAATTCGTGATAATGTTTCCCATCTTTTTCCTGTTCATGCTGTTTTCGCTTGAACTGGGGATCGTCACCTATCGCCACGCCCTGTTGGAACGTGCCCTTGATCTGACGGTGCGCGGCGTGCGCCTGACCACCGGCGAAGAATGGCAACATGACGACATCAAGACCGGCCTATGCAAGGTTTCCCTGCTTGGATCAACCTGTATGAATGATCTGAAGCTAGAGATGAAAAAGACCGACATCCGCAACTACGCCGGCCTTGACCCCCAAGCCGACTGCACAGACAAATCTGAAACGGTAGCGCCGGTTTACAAGTTCACCAATGGCGACAGCAACGATTTGATGCTGATACGCGCCTGCCTGAAATACGATCCGCTGTTTCCCGGCACAGTCTTTGGCAAGGCGATCAATAAGGATTCCAGTGGACAAGGCATGATCGTGTCCGTGTCTGCCTTCGTGCAAGAACCCGATGAAGACTGGGAAAGCGATGCCGAGATTGCAGCAGGAGGCTCGGGATGACCTGGCTTAAAAAGCGCCTCTCACGGTTCCGCGACGACACCCGCGGAACCGTGACCGTCGAGGCCGTGATCATCGTGCCGATCCTGTTCTGGGCGGTGACCGCGACTTGGGAATTTTTTGAACTCTATCGCTTCAAAAGCGTGCGGGAAAAGGCCAGCTATGTCGTGGTTGACATGATCTCGCGCGAGCAGAACGGGATCACCGAAACGTATCTGGACAACACGCTGTCCTTGTATGACGACGTGGTGCGCGAAGCAGGCAACAACCAAATTCGCGTCAGCTCGGTCATGTTCCGCGACAATGACCCCAATATCGACACGGATGACGAATATGTAATTCTATGGTCCGAAGTGCGCGGCGAAGGGCCGTTGGAGCCGATCAAAACCAGCGAAATCAAGGATGGGGCTGATTTCATCCCCAAGATGGCAGATCAAGGCACCCTGATCATGATCCAGACCTTGTCGCTCTATCACCCCAATTTCAAGGTTGGGCTGGCTGCAAACCTGCCGGTAGACACACATGTCTTTACCAGCCCACGCTTCGTGGCGCAGGTAAACTGTACGGATTGCACCAGCTGAACGCCGCCACTGCGGCAGCCTGAAACTTGGTCGAAGGGCTCAGCCTTAGCGCGGCTCTTGCATGACAGCCGACAGGATTTCCGCCATCGCCCTGCCCTGATGACCGGGCGTCACGCCCCCCACGCCAACGCGATTCCCCATCCGCCACCAAAGGCCCGGCTCCCATCGCTTCGGGCCAGATTGCGCGTCGGGTTTGAGGCGCAGGGTGAAACCGTTCGACGGCTTGAACGCAAACGCCCCGCGTTCAATCGCCTCGACATCGGCCACATTCACCAACACTTCGCCGGTGGAACTGCGCAACACATCGCGCGTCAATTCCAGCCGGTTGCTGGTGGCCTTGCGCATCCGGTCGGTCAACCACAGCGCACCAACCCCCAAAGCCAGCAAGAACACGACCCAGCCGGGGTTTGACGGTGGCCGCAGCAAAGCCACGCAAATTGCCGTGACGCCCAGTATCAAGACCGACCCGACGCCGATCACCCGCCGCGGCGGCGAGGCCACAACAATCGCCAAAACCTCATTTTTCATCACGCTCTCCCTTTTCGCAGCGATTTAGCCCGAAAGCCTCGGCAATGCGAGCGGCTTTGTTTTCACCCCGCATCGGCGGCTTTCGCACAAATTCGCACAAATTCGCACAGCCCCGGTTCGCCCTGTCACAGACGCAGCCATTGCGCATAACCGCAACGAGGATACCTAGAAATCACGAAAGGAGGTCCATCATGTCCCTCAGGCCCACGTTGGAAACCCGTCTTGCCCAACCCACACTGGAGGGCGCGGGCGTGCATTTGCACCGCGCCTTTGGCTTTCACAATCCGTCCGAACTGGATCCGTTCTTGCTGTTTGATGATTTTCGCAATGATGATCCGGCCAAGTTCGAACGCGGCTTTCCGTGGCATCCGCATCGCGGGATCGAGACCATCACCTACGTTCTGTCCGGCACGGTCGATCACGGTGACAGCCTTGGCAATACGGGCACGTTGGGCGCGGGCGATGTGCAATGGATGACCGCAGGCTCGGGCATATTGCATCAGGAAATGCCGCACGGCAACGCGCAGGGCCAGATGCACGGTTTTCAACTTTGGGCCAACCTGCCCTCCTCGCTGAAAATGACCGCGCCGCGCTATCAGGATGTCAAATCACCCGATATTCCCGAAATCACCGATGATGACTGCACCACCGTTCGGGTGATCGTGGGCGAATTCTGGGGCAAGCGCGGCCCGGTCGACGGCATCGCCGCCGACCCGCAATACCTTGATATCTCAGTGCCGCCGGGGGTGAAAAAGACGTTCCGCATCGACACTTATCGCCGCGCTTTTGCCTATGTGTTCGACGGGGCTGGGGCCTTTGCCGATGCCAGCCAGCCGTCGGGCGTGTTGCTGGAAAAAGAGGTGGCGGGCCAAGAGGTCAACATTCGCGACCTATCGGGCGACCGCACGCTGATCCGCTTTGGCACCGGCGACGAGGTGACTGTGCAGGCCGGAGAACGGGGCATCCGCTTTTTGTTGATCTCGGGCGCGCCCATTCAGGAACCCGTCGCATGGCATGGGCCCATCGTGATGAACACCACGCAGGAATTGCAAAAGGCTATGACCGAGCTGCGCAACGGCACCTTCATCAAGCCTGCCCATTAACGCCCGAGCATCAGGCCGGTGTTAGTCCGGCCCGAAGGCTGCCCGTAGCTCTTGCGCCACATGCTCCATCCGATCTGCGGGCAATTGCGGCGGGATCGAATAGCCATCAGCCCCGTCCTGTAGATAGGCCTGCGATGTCACGTCATGGACATGGTGCATCGGAACCAAATGGGCATGCGCATGCGGCACATGGATGCCGGTATAAAACAGCGATACCCGTTCGACGCCATATACGGCTTTCATCCGCCGCGCCAAGGCCTGCGCGCAGGTCGTGATACGCGTCGCCAAATCTTGGGGCAGATCCTCAAACCAGACATAATGCGCCTTGGGAATGATCAGCGCATGCCCCGCCCGGATCGGATGCAAATCCAGAAACGCCAGAATGTGGTCGTCTTCATATAACCGATGGGCGGGCAAATCCCCCTTGGCAATCTGGCAGAACAGGCAAGGCTTGGTCATGGGATGGTCTCTCGTGTGATGATCGGCAGTAAGAGCACCGCCGCCGTTCAGCCTTGGCGCATTTCGGAGCAATCGCAAGCGGATCAGGCAGAAACGGCCTTGCGCACCATGCCCCAGTAAATCTCTTCCACCTCGGGCAAGCTCAGCCGCCCTTCGTTGCGAAACCACGTGTTTACACCTGTCAGCATGGCAATCACCGCCATGGCGGCGATCTTCGGCTCGGCCACATCAAACCTGCCTTCGGTGACGCCATGCCTGAGGATGGTTTCAAGCTGGTCTTCGTAACATCGCCTGAGTCCCTCTATGACCTCAAAGTTTTCCGGGGTCAGGTTGCGCAGTTCCATGTAGGAAATGAACACCGCTTCGGGCCGGTCATGGTGAAACCGGATGTGAAACCGGGTGAACTGCTCCAGCGCGGCCAGCGGATCATCCGGCTGCGCACCCGCGGCACGGGCCTGCAACAGATCATCCATATGACCCCGCAGCAGATCAAACAGCAGGCTTTGCTTGTCCGGCGTGTAATTATAAAGCGCACCCGCCTGAACACCCACCTCACCTGCGATTTGCCGCATGGAAACAGCCGCATAGCCGTTCTTGGCAAATAGCTTCAAAGCCGCCTCGCGCACGCGCGGTCCGGTGATATCAGAGTGGGATCCTTGGGTTCTGGCCATGCTTCAGAATTATCTGAACATCCGTTCAGATCAAAGCCCCTGCTTGCCCCTTGGTGCGAAAAAGTGGCAAGAGGGGAACAACACCGCTCACCAAGGTTTCCCGATCATGCGCTCTCGCACTTATGTTATCGTGACGACAGCGGCCTTTCTGGCCAACGCCTGCACCCAGTTTCCCGTGATCGAGGACCGGGTCAGCGAGGATGTGCGCGATGCGCCCTATATGGATTTGGTGCCGATCGAGACCCTGCGCGCGGGCATGCCCGAAGATCAGCTGACCGACACGGATGCAACCGCCGTCGAGGCCCGCATCGCCCGCCTGCGCGCCCGCGCGGCCCGCCTGAGCGGCGCGGTGGTCGACACCCAGACGCGCGCCCGAATGACCCAAGGCGTCAACTAACCGGACCACCCGCGCAAAACCCGCGTTGCAAGGCCTGCATGAACCCGTTACATCGCGCGTCAATAACCGCCGACATGTGACGATTGGAGACCAACATGACGAAACCGCTGCGCCTTGGAATCGCCGGATTGGGCACTGTCGGCACCGGTGTCGTCAAGATCGTCCGTCAAAAAGCCAATCTGCTGGCCGCCCGAGCAGGCCGCCCGGTGGCCATCAGCGCCGTATCGGCGCGCACCCGCGACAAAGATCGCGGCGTTTCCCTGTCCGATTACGCATGGGAAGACGATCCAGTGGCCTTGGCCACCCGCGATGATGTGGATGTTTTCGTGGAACTGATGGGCGGCAGCGACGGCCCCGCCAAGGCCGCGACCGAGGCGGCGATTGCCGCAGGCAAGCACGTTGTGACAGCCAACAAGGCGATGTTGGCCCATCATGGTCAGGCTTTGGCCATTGCGGCGGAAACCGCAGGCCGCGTGCTTCGCTTTGAAGCCGCCGTTGCCGGTGGCATTCCGGTGGTCAAGGCGCTGACCGAAGGCTTGGCTGGCAATGACATCACGCGCGTCATGGGCGTGATGAACGGAACGTGTAACTATATCCTCACCCGGATGCAGGCCACCGGCCAAGGCTATAACGCCTTGTTCGAAGAGGCCGACAAGTTGGGCTATCTCGAAGCCGATCCCAACCTTGATGTTGGCGGCATCGACGCCGGCCATAAACTGGCGCTGCTGTCTTCGATCGCGTTCGGCACGCAAGTCAATTTCGACGAGGTCGAGCTGGAAGGCATCCAGTCGATCACGCTGGAAGATATCAAGCATGCCGCCGACATGGGCTATCGCATCAAATTGCTGGGCGTGGCGCAA
>DATFJQ010000283.1:0-11534 GCA_035269125.1 Roseovarius sp. | reverse complement strand
TTCATGGACATCATCACCGGCAAGACCAAACCGGACCAAGGTTATATCCGGTTCGGTGAACTCAGTCGGTCGCTTGTCGGGATGTCGGAAAGTCGGATCGCGATGCTGGGCATCGGGCGCAAATTTCAGAAACCCACGGTGTTCGAGGCGCAAACCGTGCGCGAAAACCTTGCGATGGCCTTGAAGAACCCCCGTGGCCCATTCTCTGTCCTGTTCTACCGCAAAACCAGCCAAGGCGCCACACGGCTGGAAGAGATTGCCGAGGACATCAATCTAACCGAGCACCTGACCCGTCCTGCTGGTGAGCTGAGCCACGGCCAGAAACAATGGCTGGAAATCGGCATGTTGCTGGCCCAAGACCCGCGGCTTTTGCTGGTCGATGAACCTGCTGCGGGCATGACCGCCCATGAACGCGAACATACCACCGACATTCTCAAGCGCGCCGCCAAAACCCGCGCGGTGATCGTCGTGGAACACGATATGGAATTTGTTCGGCGACTGAATTGCAGGGTTACGGTTCTGCATGAAGGCTCGGTGCTGGCCGAAGGCTCGCTTGACCATGTGACCAAGAACCAGACTGTTATCGATGTTTATCTGGGGCGCTCTGATGCTGGAAATTAAGAATCTCGAGCTGAAGTATGGTCAGTCGAAGATCCTTCACGATATCTCGCTTAACGCACCGGTGGGGCAAGTGACCTGCGTGACCGGCACGAATGGCGTTGGAAAGACAAGCCTTCTCAAGGCGATTGCCGGGCGGCACCCATACTCAGCCGGGTCGATCACGTTGGATGGCGCTGACTTGCTCCCGGGCCGCGCTGCACAGGCCGCCAAGTCAGGCATCGGCTACGTTCCGCAGGGACGAGAGATATTTCCGACAATGACGGTTGAAGAAAACCTTGAGACCGGGTTTGCCTGCCTTGCCAAGGGACATCGGACCATACCGGATGACATCTTCGATCTTTTCCCGGTGCTGGCAGAAATGAAGGCACGCCGCGGCGGTGACCTGTCAGGGGGACAACAGCAGCAGCTTGCCATTGCCCGCGCCCTCATCGCACGGCCCAAGGTTCTTTTGCTGGATGAGCCGACCGAAGGCATTCAACCGAATATCATCCAGATGATCGGACGCACAATCGAGGTTTTGAGACACCGGGGCCAAATGGCCATAATCCTGGTCGAACAGAATTTTGAATTCGCCTACGCGAATGCCGATCACTTTCACATCATGCAGCGTGGCCAGATCAAAACATCGGTGCCCAAATCTGATGCGGATCGTGACATGATCCTCAAGGCGCTTTCTCTTTGATCACCGCGTATGACCTGCGGCTGGTCTGTCTGCGAAGCTTTGCAGACATTTATGGCACCCTTGTGAAATCTGCGGTGCAAGCAAACGCAGCGCGGAATTCGTCCGTTCGTTTCGTTCCCATAGTTCGTCTCCTTTGCTGCAATAAATGCTATCAAAGGAGCGGCATCAAACCGTGACAGGTCCATTCTTCCCCATGGCACGAAGGGGGATGGGGAGGAATATATCACCGGCAAAGGTCATACCGTCGAGCAGATTGACGATATCATCGCCAATCCTCGTCCCGATCTGAGCGGCTTTGTCCAAGGTCAGGGTCGCGGAAAAGGTCAGAATGTGAGACTGTTAACTGGACAGGATGGCCATTGGATTAAACTGGATGAAAACGGTAATGTAATTGCCACGAGTAATCGAAACTTGCCGTTGAGAGATGACGAGAACGATCCTGGCGCAATCATCCGCCCACAGGAGTGAACATGAACGAGCGTTTTGAACATCTCATAGCCCAAGCGCAAACTGGTGCTGGCACAGAGTGGCTTTCCGAGGCTGAACTTCTGGAATTCAACGAATATCTTGCTGCGCGCGGCTTTGGCGTCTCGCGCATGGAAGTTGCGCGGGCCAAAGGCGGAACCAAGCCGCCAAATTTCGGCTACGGTGTGACCCCACAACCTTTTCCCGGAGACGATGATCACTGGATGAACCACTTCGACCCCGTCCGCTCAGCTGCCTATGTCCGTGAGCAAGTTCAATATGCCAAGGCCGATGGTGCTCTTTTTGACTACAAGGTCTGGGCTGAGAAGCCATAGACTTTACCGAAGACACATACTTTTCTCCTCCGCCAACCGAAAGCGGTCATTGGCCGCAGTCGCAGCGAAAGCACACTTTGTCTAAGGTTTGTGGCTGCTGTCAGCGCGAGCTGCAGCGGCGACAAATCCGACAAGGAGGAAAGCGCGGGCTGTTTTGGAGTTATGGGGATTGTGCGTTACGGCAGCAGCGTTTGATGCGCAGAACGAGCGGGATTTTGACGACGGGCGGCGTTTGCCGGTTTATTTATCCAGCATGACTTTGCCATTTGGTGTCTCATGATGCCGCCGCAGGCGTGATGTGGCATCGGATCTTTTGAGAGGGCCGCACTGATTGGTCTGGCGTCTGCGCAAGTCAGGGTCGGCTTTTCTTTTTGTCTCATGCGGCGTCCTCCCATGGCGGAGCGCGGCACTTGGGTGTTTGGCCGCGCAGGAAGGTCTCAACGACAATCATCGCACCACCGCATTTTGGGCAAGGCTGGTGCGCGGGCGGATCTTCGGGTTCGGCGGATGCGGCCTCGTCTGGCATTTGAGCGGGTTCTGGTTCGGTATCAAGCAAGCGCCTGATCTGTCCGATCCTGTCGCGGCGAATGCCATTTGCAAGGAAGCCCGCGTGGCGGATGCGATGGAAGCGGGACGGCAGGACGTGGATCAGGAACCGGTGGATGAACTCATCCGTGGTCAGGCGCATGACCTTCATGCGATCTCCGCGTTTGATGCGGTAGTCTTTCCACCGGAAGGCCACAGTGTCGGCATCTGCGCTGACGAGGCGATGGTTGGAGATCGCCACACGGTGCGTGTAACGGCTGAGGTAGGCCAACACGGCCTCAGGCCCGCCAAAGGGCGGTTTGGCATACACCACCCAGTTGGTTTTGCGCAGCGGGGCCAATTGGGTCGCAAAGATACCCGGATCAGCCAGCTTTGCCAGTTCGCCGAAGAACTTGAGCTTGCCCGCCTTGTGCAATCGGATCAGCCCTTCGAGGAAGAGGCGACGGAACAGCTTCGACAGAACCTTCACAGGTAGAAAGAACCCAGAGCGACAAGCGATCCATCGTGTGCCATCGGCAGACAACCCACCCCCGGGCACGATGACGTGCACGTGCGGGTGGTGCATCATCGCAGATCCCCATGTGTGCAGAACCGATGTCATGCCAATCTTTGCACCAAGGTGTTTTGGGTCGGCCGCGATGGTCAGAAGCGTCTGGGCCGACGCCTTGAACAGCAAGCCGTAGACGGCGGCCTTGTTCTGATAGGCGATGTCAGCGATTTGCGCGGGCAGCGTGAAGACCACATGGAAGTATTCGACCGGTAGCAGGTCTTCCATCCGCGCCTGCATCCAGTCCTGTGCCGCAGCACCTTGGCACTTCGGGCAATGCCGGTTCCGGCACGAGTTATAGGCGATGTGCTGATGGTCGCACTTGGTGCAGGCAGCAACATGCCCCCCGAGCGCAGCTGTCCGGCAATTCTCGATGGCGGACATCACTTTGAGCTGCGGCAGGTTCAGGTGCCCGGCATGGTCACGGCGATAGGCAGCACCATGGGCGCGGAAGATATCCGCAACCTCCAGCTTTGGGCGAGGCATTCGATCGGGGTCAGCCCGAACCGGCCTCACGCTTCACCAGCAGATCAAGTGGGCTGATCACATCCTGGATCGTCTTGGTCGCCACTTTCGTATAGACCGTCGTCGTTTCCAGCTTGGCATGGCCCAGCAATACTTGGATCACCCTGATATCAGTCCCGCCCTCCAGCAGATGCGTGGCAAAGCTGTGCCTCAAAGTGTGAGGCGACACCTGCTTCTTGATCTCAGCGAAGTCGCAGGCCACCGCAAAGGCCCGATTGAACTGCCGTGTTGAGATCGGGTCGATCCGGTTGCGACCCGGGAACATCCAACCTCTCGGCCGGGCCTCACGATAATAATCACGCAGCAGTCCGAGCAGGTTTGGCGACAACATGACCTGTCGATCCTTGCGGCCTTTCCCTTGCTCGATCCGGATCAACATGCGGTCACTGTCGATATCACCAACCTTCAAGTGAGTCACTTCGCTGGCCCGCAGCCCACCGCCATAGGCCACACTGAAGGCCGCGCGATATCGCAATCCAGGCCCCGGTGCCGCTTCGATAATGCGCGCGACTTCCTCAGCGCTTAGCACCACCGGGATCTTCTTCGCCGCACGCTGGTAGCGCATGTGCTGCTTCATCTCAGGCCGCGGGCACGTCGATGCATAGAAAAAACTCAATACTGTCAGCCGATTGTTGAAGGTCGGCGCACCCACGCTGCGTTCCTTCATATCCAATTGGAATGCCCGAAGTTCCTCAGGCGTCGCGCTGTCCGGTGCGTGCCCCAGAAACCGCGTGAAATCACGCATCGCGCGCAGATACATCGTCTGCGTCTTGGGCTGCAGCCCCTTGATCCGCATGTCTTCGAGGAAACGACGGCGTAGCTTTGGTACATATTGATCGGTCATGAAGACCTCCTGTGATCCGATTGAGAAGGTCCCAATCGTCCAACAGGTCAGTCAGTTCACAAAATCCACACCGCTTGCGCTATCGCACAACGGTAACCACAAGCGCCAATACCGCGAGAGCGGTTTCGTCCTTGCCCCGCGCAGCCGACATTATCGCATTCAGCCCGCGAAGCAATCTTCGCGAGCTGGATCCTTGTCATCATGTTGCCCTGAACGGCTCTCAGCACCGCGCTGCATCATTTATTGCAAAGGGCTGGCAGGGGCTGCCCGGTCTGTTTTGCTCAGACATGCTCAGTTGCACGCGTCGCGGCGCCATCGCCTGCACTGCTTTTGCGCCCCAAGGCGCCCATGGCGGCGGCGGTGTCGACCATGCGGTTCGAAAAGCCCCACTCGTTGTCATACCAACTCAGCACGCGGCACATTGTGCCGTCCATGACCCGTGTTTGATCGGTTGCAAAGACCGAACTGGCCGGGTGGTGGTTGAAGTCTGACGACACCAGCTCGCGGTTGGTGATCTCCAGCACCCCGGCCAGAGGGCCGTTTTGTGCCGCCTGTGCGATGGCCTCGTTGATTTCCTCGGCTGTCGTGTCGCGCGTGGCTTCGAATGTCAGGTCAACGGCGCTGACATTGGGGGTCGGCACGCGAATGGCTGTGCCGTCAAGTTTGCCGGCCAGATCGGGCAGCACCAATCCCACCGCGCGGGCCGCCCCGGTCGAGGTGGGGATCATGTTCAGCGCGGCGGCGCGGGCGCGATACAGATCCTTGTGCGCAGTATCCAGCGTGGGTTGGTCGCCCGTGTAGCTGTGAATGGTGGTCATGAACCCGCGCGTTATGCCGATGGCGTCATGCAACGCCTTGGCCATCGGGGCAAGGCAGTTGGTCGTGCAGGACGCGTTTGAGACGATCAGGTCATCGGCGTTCAGCGTGCCGTGATTGACGCCATAAACAACGGTGCGGTCAGCGCCTTTGGCCGGGGCCGATACCAGCACCCGCTTTGATCCGTTTTTCAAATGCTTGGCCGCGCTGTCGCGGTCGGTGAACAACCCCGTGCATTCCAAGGCGATATCGACATCGTCCCATGGCAGATCAGATGGATCGCGCAGGGCGGTCACGCGAATTGGCCCGCGTCCGACATCAAGGCTGTCATCTTGTGTCTGGATCGTGCCGGGAAACCGGCCATGGACGCTGTCGAATTCCAGAAGGTGCGCGTTGGTTTCAACCGGGGCCAGATCATTGATCGCGACGATTTCAACATCGGTGCGGCCTGACTCGACGATCGCGCGCAATACGTTTCGTCCGATGCGGCCAAATCCATTGATTGCAAGTTTGATGGGCATGGTGTCCTCCTGAGACGCTTCGTTAGCGCTAACATTGTGCGATTGAGCGCGGTTATAATCGTCTACGCGGCGATCCGTCAACAGGGGTGTTGGGTCAAAATTTCAGCGCCAGAAGCACAGCGCGCAGATCAACGCCAAAAGGCCATCCATTCGATCAAATTGGTCAGCTTGCGGGCCAGAAACAAGGTGCCGGACCAATCGAATTGCGTGGCGTCAATGCCCAAACCGATCAGGATGATCACGGCCAGCCCGATAGAGGTTGCGTTGGTCATGCTGTATTGCCCTTGCGATCCACTGATGCGCCTCTAGATGCCAGAGCGCGCCGCGCAAGTCACGCAGGTTGTTTGCGGGGCTTGGTTTTCGAGGGCACGAGCGGAGCATTCAGAAGGTCGTCGATCAAAATGCTGAGAAGTCCGCTGCGCCCCGTGACCCCGGCTTTGCGATAGATCGCGTTCAATTGCGATTTCACGGTGCCTTGCGCCGCCCCTCGTATCGCGGCGATCTCAGCAATCGAGAACCCTTTGATCGTGAATGTTGCGACGTCTTCCTCCGCCGGGGTCAGGCCCCACGTGCGAAAATGCGCTAGCATGATGTCATGAAACGCCCCCGCCGCGACCGAGACCTGTTGTTCCAGATGCGCTTTGCGCCGCAAAAGACGCATGAGATAGCGGGTTTCAAAGATCACCGCGACAATCAGGCCGAACGCGGCCAGCGCTTCGATGGCGATGTGCAGATTGATCAGCGCCCGCAAGCCGTCTGGCCGTGTATCCTGCAGAACGTCCCATAGGAAAAACCCGGCGCACAACGCCTGAACGGCAATCAGGGCAATCAGCGCGCCGGGGCGGTCAGGATGGATTTGTTTCATCTGACCAAGTTTACGTTGTCCGGAATGGTTTTGGTACCCGTCACCATGGCGCGTGGCAGGTTCACCCCTGTGCGCCAGCTTTCCCAGATCACCGCCGCGATGTGCAGCACGACCGAGATTTCGGCCCAAGTCACCAAGGCTTCGTGGGTGTCTTCCACCCAGTCCAGGCCCCAGAACATGTTGGTTGTCATCATGTAGCCCGTCGCGCCGATGGCCAGCATGGTCGCCAAAAGGTTCACGATCATCACCGCGCCAAGGGGCGTGTGACCCAGATGGGTGCGACGGCGCTGTGTGGCCATGTCGGTGACTTGTTCCATAATTGCGGCGGGACCGGGCAGGAAACTGGCAAAGCGTGCCATGTGTGTTCCGACAAGTCCCCACAAGATACGCGCAGACACAAGAGCGACAACAGCGTAGCCGACCCATTCATGCAATGTGCTGTCATCATCGACAAACAGCGCGTTCGCGGTAAATCCGATCACAAGCGACCAGTGAAAGACCCTGACGAACGGATCCCAGACTTTGATCTTTGTCATGGCAATCTCCCTGTGTGTGGCAGGGGCCGGGCGTGCCGGCCCCCAAGCCGTCAGTCATCGATTTCGGTTTTCATGATGCTCAGGTCTTGGCTGAGGTAGATTTCATAACGTGCACCGTCCTTGAGGGCATAGGCCTCGTACATGCCGTCCTCCATCTCGATCTTGCGCACGTCATAGCCCTGTGCGCCAAGCTGCGTGCGGATCTGCTCGGCTTTGGCAGGGTCGATCTTCATATAGTCGTCCGAGGCCTGCGCCATGCTGCCTGCGGTGATGGCAAGGGCCAGTGCGATGATGCGTGTCATGATATGTCCTTTCGGGTGATGTTGGTTGTGTTGGTCACGGGGCGCGTTGCGGCTCGCGATGACACCGAACATGACGCGTGGAACGGGCCGCATCCATTGACCTAAGGTTCATTTGGCCCGCCTATAACTCAGGTTGATGCGCGCACATCGCGACGATGGGCACGAAAAAGCCCCGGCGCTGATGCACAGGGGCTTTATGGTCTGAAAAGAGCTGAGATGGTGTTTTAAGACAGGCGGCCCATGGCCACGGCCACATCAGCCATGCGGCACGAAAAGCCCCATTCGTTGTCATACCATGCCAGCACCCGCACCAAGCGCCCTCCGGTCACCCGCGTCTGATCGGGGGCGAAGATCGAGCTTTCTTCGGTATGGTTGAAATCGACGCTGACCTTGGGTTCGGGATCATAGCCCAGAACACCTTTCATCGGTCCTGCGGCGGCTTCGGCGACGACGGCGTTCACGTCCTCGGCGGTCACGTCTTTCTTGGCGACGAATGTCAGATCCACCGCCGAGACGTTGGGTGTTGGCACACGAATGGCCGAGCCGTCCAGCTTGCCCTTGAGGTCGGGCAGCACCTCACCCAAGGCCTTGGCGGCCCCGGTCGAGGTCGGGATCATCGACATGGCCGCGGCGCGGGCGCGATACAGATCGCTGTGCCGCCGGTCCAGCGTGGGCTGGTCGCCTGTATAGGCGTGGATCGTTGTCATGATGCCCGATTCGATGCCGATCGCCTCGTTCAGCACTTTGGCCAGCGGGGCAAGGCAGTTGGTGGTGCATGACCCGTTCGAGATCATCCGCTCTTCGGCCTGCAAATCGTTGTGGTTGACGCCGTAGACAACCGTGCGGTCGACGTTTTTGCCGGGCGCCGACAGCAGAACCTTGCCTGCGCCACGCTCAAGATGCTTCTTGGCCTTTTCGCCGTCGTTGAAATTTCCGGTGCATTCCAGAACGACATCGACGCCGGACCAGTCAAGCGCGTCCATGTCATAGGTGGAAAACATTTGCATCGGGCCGCGGCCCAGATCCATGGTGTTGTCGCCAAGCGTGATCTCATGCGGAAAGCGGCCATGCACGCTGTCGTATTTCAGCAGATGCGCCGCGGTTTCCAGCGGGCCTGTGGCGTTGACTTTGACCACCTTGATATCGTTGCGGGTGCTGGCCGCGATATGGGCCAGCGTGCAGCGGCCGATGCGGCCGAAACCATTGATGCCGACGGTGATGGTCATGCGTGTCTCCTGCGTTTCCGGGTTGCCTGCGATATAGACGGCGCGGCCCTGTGCTGAAAGGTGAAAAACGGCAATATTAGCGCTATCTCAATATGTTAGCGATAACCGTTACCGCAAAACCAAGCGGACCACGGCAGGGGTTGACATGGTGGCGCTAACGAAGACTTTAGGCACAGCGGCAACGAAAGGGATCGGTATGAGTGGTTTGATGGCACTGTTGGACGATGTGGCAGGCATCGCCAAGATGGCGGCGGCGTCGGTTGATGATGTGGCCGGGCAGGCGGCCAAGGCCGGATCCAAGGCCGCAGGTGCGGTGATCGACGATGCGGCAGTCACGCCGAAATACATGCAAGGGTTTGCCCCGGCGCGGGAATTGCCGATGGTCTGGCGGATCGCGCGGGCCTCGGCGTTCAACAAGCTGGTGTTTTTGTTACCTGCGGGGCTGGCATTATCGGCCTTTGCGCCATGGCTGATACCACCCTTGTTGATGCTGGGCGGCGCCTATTTATGCTTTGAAGGCGCGGAAAAGATCGCCCATGTGCTTGGCTTTGGCAAGGGCCATGGTGGCCCGGATGGAAGCCACACAGAGGGCGATGCCGCGCATCTGGAGGAGGCCAAGGTCAAAGGCGCGATCAAGACCGATTTCATTTTATCGGCAGAAATCATGACCATCGCCTTGGCCGCGATCCCTGAAAGCAATTTCTGGATGGAGGCCGCCACACTGGCCATGGTCGCGGTTGGGATCACGCTGTTGGTCTATGGTGCGGTGGCCCTGATCGTCAAAGCGGATGATGTGGGGCTGTTCATGGCCGAGCGCGGTCGCTTGGGCGTAACCCGCACCATGGGTCGCGGGATCGTGCATGCCATGCCGACTTTTATGAAACTGTTGATGATTGTCGGCACGGCAGCGATGCTGTGGGTCGGCGGTTCGATCATTCTGCACGCTTTGGATCAGATGGGTGTTTCTGGACCTTACGACTGGATTCATCATGTTGCTGTTGCCGCCGCCGCAGGGGCAGGCGACTGGCAAGGCGCGCTGGAATGGGGCGTGACAGCCGGTCTGGACGGTGTGTTTGGCCTTGCGCTTGGAGTTGTCTTGATTCCCATCGGGGTGAAGATCGTGAAACCGATTTGGACCAGCGTGATGCCTGCCTAAGCCGCGCGGGGTTAAAACAGCCCCATGGCCAAGCCCGCCGCCAAGGCCTGCCCAAGATCACGGCATTTGGCCAATTGATCCTCGGGGATCGTCTTGGGCGCAAGGATCGCTTCGGAGGTTTGGGCATGGGTGCAGATGATCAGCGCCTCTTGCACCGGACGCAGCCGCCAGCCTTGGGCGATGCGCGCGGTCTGGCGCATGGCGTTTTCGCCATCTGATCCGGAACATATCATCTGGGCATAGGGGCGGCCCTCGATCCGGCCCAGAACCGGATAATAGCAGCGATCAAAGAAATCCTTCATCACGCCTGACAGTGCAGCAAGGTTTTCAGGCGCGCAGAACAGATAGCCATCGGCGGCCAGTATATCATCCGGCCCGGCCTGATCGGCGGGTTTCAGGATGGTGTCGGTCTCTTGCCGCGCGGCGTCATAGGCGGCCTGCGCCATCTGCTGACTGCCGCCGGTTCGGGAATGGTAGATGATCAACAGCTCAGACATGCGGCCAAGTTTAACGGTCGTGGGGCAGGGTGGCCATACGCAGCGTGCAACGTGACTCCCATGTGCCATGCCCGTGGCTGCAAAACGCACAAAGGCCCGGACGTGGGATGCGTCCGGGCCTGCTGCCGTGTCAGTCAGCCGCGATCAGAGCAGCGATTTGGCCTTGTCGGCCACCGCCTGCGCGGTGATGCCGAATTTCTCGTAAAGCGTGCCCGCGGGCGCGGAGGCACCAAAGCTGTCCATTCCGACAAATCCGGATTTCTGCGCACGGCCACGCTCGCCGCACAGCCAGCGATCCCAGCCTTGTTGCACGGCCGCCTCGACGCCAACGCGAACCGGCCCGGCGGGCAGGATGCGTTTGCGATAGGCCTCGTCCTGATCGGCGAACAGTTCCATGCAGGGCATGGAGACCACGCGGGTGCCGATGCCGTCGGCCTGTAGCAGATCGCGCGCCTGCATGGCGATTTCCACCTCGGACCCGGTGGCGATCAGAATGGCCTGACGCTTGCCTTCGGCCTCGGCCAGAATATAGGCGCCCTGTTCGGTGAGGTTCTTGTTCTTATGCTCACCCCGCAGGGTGGCCACGCCTTGGCGCGTCAGCGACAGAACCGATGGCGTGTCCTTAGAGCGCAGGGCGATTTCCCATGCTTCGGCGGTTTCCACCGTATCACATGGGCGGAACACCATGGTGTTAGGGGTCGCGCGGCTGATGGCCAGATGCTCAACCGGCTGGTGGGTCGGGCCGTCTTCGCCAAGGCCAATGCTGTCATGGGTCATGACGAACACGGTGGGAATGCCCATCAGCGCGGCCAGACGCATGGCCGGCCGGGCATAGTCGGTAAAGCACATGAAGGTGCCGCCATAGGGGCGGACGCCGCCATGCAGTGCCATGCCGTTCATCGCCGCCGCCATGCCATGCTCGCGGATGCCCCAATGAACATACCGGCCTTTGCGGTTGTCCACGTCAAATACCGTCATGTCACCCGACCGGGTGTTGTTCGACCCCGACAGATCGGCTGACCCGCCAATGGTTTCGGGCATGATCGGGTT
>DATFJQ010000282.1:0-2869 GCA_035269125.1 Roseovarius sp. | reverse complement strand
TCCGAGGAGAAGACTGATGCAAACACACACCCCCCTAAGCGGTGGCTTTGACGATCCCGCCACGCAAGCCGCAACAGCGTTTCGCGCAGTGATGGAGGCGATGGCGCGCCCCGGCCAGATCGAACAGATCAACGGCGCCCTGCCGCCTACCCCGCTGTCGCCCGCCGCTGGTGCCGTCTTGCTAACGCTGTGCGACACGGAAACACCGCTTTATCTTGCCGGGCGCTGCGACACCCCGGCGCTGCGCGATTGGCTGGCCTTTCACATTGGCGCGCCCTTGGTCGGCCCGGCAGACTGCGCCTTTGCGGTCGGCACATGGGCCGATCTGCAACCACTGACCGACTACAGCATCGGCACCGCCAGCTACCCCGATCGATCCGCCACGCTGATCGTCGAATTGGACGATCTGCGCGCGGAGGGGGCCACCCTGCGCGGCCCCGGCATCCAAGACACCGCCGCGCTGTCGCTGCCCGAAAAAGCCGCCTTTCAAGCCAATGCCGCGCAGTTCCCGCTTGGCTTGGACTTCATATTCACCAGCGGTCAGCGGCTGGCCGCCCTGCCCCGATCAACCGAGGTTTTGTAATGTATGTCGCCGTCAAAGGCGGAGAGCGCGCCATCGACAACGCTCATGCATGGCTGGCCGAGGAACGGCGCGGCCATACGGATGTGCCCGAGCTGTCCATCGACCAGATCCGCGAACAATTGGCCCTGTCGGTCAATCGCGTCATGGCCGAAGGCTCGCTGTATGATCCCGACCTTGCGGCGCTTGCCATCAAGCAATCGCGCGGCGATCTGATCGAGGCGATATTCCTGATCCGCGCCTATCGCACCACCTTGCCGCGCTTTGGCACATCTTGCCCCGTCGCAACGGCGCATATGGCCTGCGACAGGCGCATATCGGCCACCTTCAAAGACCTGCCCGGCGGGCAGATCCTTGGCCCGACATTCGATTACACGCACCGCCTGTTGGATTTCAAACTGGCCGCCGAAGGTGAGGCACCACCCCCCGCACAGCAGAAGGGCGATACCGCGCCAACCGATGTGCCGCATGTCACCGGGTTTCTGAACCAAGAGGGGCTGATCGAAGACGCCCCCGCCGATGACACCCCGCCGCCCGATCTGACGCGCGAACCGCTGGAACTGCCGGCCGAGCGTGCCTTGCGCCTGCAAGCCCTGGCGCGGGGCGATGAGGGCTTTGTGCTGTCCATGGCCTATTCCACGCAACGCGGCTATGGGCGCAACCATGCCTTTGTCGGTGAATTGCGGATTGGGGCGGTGGCGGTTGAAATGGACATCCCCGAGCTGGGCTTTGCCGTCGAGATTGGCGAAATCACCCTGACGGAATGTGAAACCGTCAATCAGTTCACCGGATCGAAAACTCAGCCGCCAAAATTCACCCGTGGCTATGGGTTGGTCTTTGGCCAGACCGAGCGCAAGGCGATCTCGATGGCGCTGGTCGATCGCGCGCTTCGGTGGGAAGAACTGGGCGAGGATAATACCGGCGCACCTGCGCAAGACGCCGAGTTTGTGTTGTATCACGCAGACAATATTCAGGCGACGGGCTTTCTTGAGCATATCAAGCTGCCGCATTACGTCGATTTCCAATCCGAGTTGGAGCTGGTCCGCAAACTGCGCCGCGACGTGCAGGACCGGGCCGATGCAGCGGCCAACCAGCACCCTGAGGCTGCGGAATGAGCGCCGTTGTCTTCGATATCGGCAATGTTCTGGTCGAATGGGATCCGGTTGCGGCCTTCCTGCCCGATCTGGGCTGCCGCAAAGAAACCGATGCTTTCCTTGAACGCACCGCCTTTCATGCCCGCAACCAACGCGCCGACGCGGGCGAACGGTTTGGGGCCTTGGCGCAGGAAATTCCCGATCCGGACGACCGGATGTTGTTTTCTCGGTATCCGGAACGCTATGCGCTGACGGTGCAACGCCCGATCGAAGGCACATGGGCCATCATCAACCGCCTGAAACGCAACGGCCATCCGGTGCACGCGATCACCAACTGGTCGGCTGAAACATGGCCCATCGGGCTGACATTGCACCCCCGTTTGCACGAGGCGTTTGGCGTGACCATCGTGTCGGGGCGCGAGGGCCTGATCAAGCCCGATCCGGCCATTTTCGACCTGCTGTGCCAACGCGCTAGTCTGCGGCCCGACGACTGCCTGTTCATCGACGACAGCCCCATGAATGTGCAGGGCGCGCGCGATGCAGGCTGGCAAGCGCATCATTTTACCACGCCCGAACGCCTAGAGGCGGACCTGACGGAAAGGGGCCTGTTGTGACCGATCAACCCTACAATTTTGCCTATCTGGACGAACAAACCAAACGGATGATCCGCCGCGCGATCCTCAAAGGGCTGGCCATTCCCGGTTATCAGGTGCCGTTTGCCAGCCGTGAAATGCCCATGCCCTACGGCTGGGGCACGGGCGGTGTGCAGGTTTCGGCGGCGGTTTTGACCCCAACGGACCGCTTCAAAGTGATCGACCAAGGGGCCGACGATACGACCAACGCCGTGTCGATCCGCAACTTTTTCCGCCGCACCGCTGACATCGAGGTGACGACCACAACCGCCGAGGCCACCGTGATCCAGACCCGCCACCGGGTGCCGGAAACGGCGCTGCATGCGGGGCAGGTTCTGGTCTATCAGGTGCCCATCCCCGAGCCATTGCGCTTTCTTGAGCCACGCGAGACCGAAACCCGCAAGATGCACGCGCTTGAGGACTACGGGCTGATGCATGTGAAACTATACGAGGACATCAGCCGCCACGGCCATATCGCCACCGCCTATGCCTATCCGGTCAAGGTGGAAGGCCGCTATGTGATGGACCCGTCGCCGATCCCGAAATTCGACAATCCGAAACTG
>DATFJQ010000281.1:0-5544 GCA_035269125.1 Roseovarius sp. | reverse complement strand
GCCAAATCGGCGCAGATCAATCGTTTCAAGCTGCCACAACCCGTCCTTCAACGCCTTGCCGGTCAGGCTTTCGCCCAGAACGCCGGGAAAGGCGGTTGGCAGCAGCGTGATCACCTGCGCCCGCCATGCTTGTGCCAGCATGGGGCTGTTGGTCATCAACTCTTGCGGCGTCAGCGTGGCCTTGATGGATTTGCGGCCATGGGATCGGGCTTTGTCTGTCATGACCAAGGGCCATAGCGCTGCAATCGGTGTCAGACAAGCCCGCGCGGGTCGGTGCCGCGCCTCCTGCGGTCGCTTGCCCGATTGCCTTTGGCGGCCTCACGCCCTAAAGCCGGGACCAGACAATTGAAATGCAAACGGAGGCCCGCACATGTCGAACGCCCAGCTAGAACAGGCCATCGAGGCCGCATGGGACACCCGCGATCAGATCACCCCCAGCACAGGCGGGGAAACCCGTGAGGCGATCGAGGACACGTTGAACGCGCTGGATAGCGGTCAGTTGCGCGTTGCCGAACGCCGCGACACTGGCGATTGGCACGTCAACCAATGGGCCAAAAAGGCGGTTTTGCTGGGTTTCCGCATCAAGGATATGGAAATTCAGGATGGTGGCCCGCAAGGCGGCGGCTGGTGGGACAAGGTCGACAGCAAATTCAAAGGCTGGGGCGACAGTGAATGGAAATCCGCAGGCTTTCGCGCCGTGCCGAACTGCGTGGTGCGTAAATCTGCATTCATCGCGCCGGGCGTGGTGCTGATGCCGTCCTTCGTGAACCTTGGGGCCTATGTGGACGAGGGCACGATGGTGGATACATGGGCCACTGTCGGAAGTTGTGCACAAATCGGTAAGAACGTGCACCTATCGGGCGGTGTTGGCATTGGTGGCGTGCTTGAGCCGATGCAGGCCGGGCCGACGATCATCGAAGACAACTGCTTTATCGGGGCACGCTCTGAGGTGGTTGAAGGCTGCATCGTGCGCGAGGGGTCGGTTCTGGGGATGGGCGTCTACATCGGCCAATCCACCAAGATCGTCGATCGTGAGACAGGCGAAGTGTTCATGGGCGAAGTGCCGCCCTATTCGGTGGTGGTGTCGGGGTCGATGCCCACCAAGAACAACCTGAACCTATATTGCGCCGTCATCGTCAAGCGTGTGGATGAGAAAACCCGCTCGAAAACAGGCATCAACGAGTTGCTGCGCGACTAAGGCAAGGTGACGGGGTCAAGGCCGTTCGAACGACCTTGACTTAGAACAAGCCTTCGGGCGGGTCGGCCACGATCCGCCCGGAGGCCAGATCGACTGTCGGAACGGCGTCGCGCGTGAACGGTACCAGCACCGTGGATTTCAGCGCAGGCCCGTGGATTTCCAGCAAATCGCCGGCCCCGTGGTTCAGCACGGCCTTGACGCGGCCCAATGGCGCGCCGCCGGTGTCGAAAACCTCCAGTCCGATCAGATCCGCGTGGTAAAATTCATCATCCGGCAGGGCGGGCAGGCGGTCACGCTCGGCGTATAGGCGGACACCGCGCAATGCGTCGGCCTGTTCCTTGGTGGCCACGCCCGAGAGCCGCCCGATCAGGGCACCTTTGGCGGATTGCCCGCTCAGCGTGATCTCAAAGCTCAACGCGCGGTCCTCGCTTTCCAGTGGACCGTAAGCCGCGATATCGTCGGGCGTGGCGGTGAAACTTTTCAACCGCACTTCCCCTTTTACACCGAAGGCCCCGGAAATCGCCCCAAGACAGATACGGCTGTCGTCGCTCATTTTGTTGCTCCTTGGCAAAGACCGTTGGCCAATGTGCCGCCTGCCGCTGTGCAGCGGTCAAGCTGCTGGTATCGTTCAAAGAATACACCGGCCATAAACACAATGGCCATCAAGATCAGGGTGCGAATGGGGCGAAACATCAAGCTACCTCGTTTCAAGGGGCAAATGCCCGCGCCGCGCTTCCCAGCCTTCATGCTCCAGCTCGGGGGCATCGTTTTCGGCTTCGGGCCAGCCGACACACAGATACCCAACAAGCTGCCACGTGTCCGGCACATCCAGATCCTGCGACAATCGCGCGGGATCAAGGATTGAAACCCAGCCGACGCCCAAACCATGTGCGCGGGCCATCAACCAAAACTGGGTGATCGCGCCCACCACAGAATAGCGGCGCATTTCGGGCATAGTTCCAGCGCCCAGACCGGCGCCTTTATCGGTTGTCTCATCGCAGAAAATGGCCAGTTGGACCGGCGCGATTTCCATGCCCGAAAGCTTGAGCCGACTGTAAAGCTGTGCGCGCTCTCCGTCATAGCCACCAAGGGCCTGATCGTTGGCTTTAGTAAAATTGTCCAATGCGGCGGCGCGGGCTTTGAGGCTGTCCACCCGGATCACGCGCCACGGTTCGCTGAGGCCCACAGACGGGGCCAGCAAAAAAGTGTCGAGGCACGCGCGCAGCACGGCCTCGTCCACCGGGTCGGGGCGGAAGCGGCGCACATCGCGCCGCCACCGCATCAACTCGATCAGGTCGGTCTGGAAATCTGATGAAAACCGCGACATGGCCGACCCCAGATGCCAGCTTATTCTTCGCTGGCGGCCTCTGCTGCGGGCGCCTCTTCAGCCGGTGCAGCTGCGGCTTCAGCAGCTTTCGCGGCTTTCTCTTCGGCGCGCTCTTGGGCTTTCTTGCCCGGTGTGCCTTTTTTCAGGTTGGCGCGCTCTTTCTTGGGGACGACGCCAGCGGCTTCCAACATACGGCTGATCCGGTCGGTCGGCTGCGCGCCATGATCCATCCAGTATTGAACGCGTTCCATGTTCATTTTGACGCGGTCTTCGCTGTCTTTCGGCAAAAGCGGGTTATAGGTTCCCAGCTTTTCGATAAAGCGGCCGTCGCGCGGCATACGCGAGTCGGTCGCGACAATGCGGTAGAACGGGCGCTTCTTGCTGCCGCCGCGGGCGAGACGAATTTTCATGGCCATGGGGGTATCTCCTTTGAATGGCGAGAGTTTGGCAGGACACTGCCCACCTTACGATTGGTGCTTTCGGTGATGCTGAATGACTTCAGCGATGATGAAGTTCAGAAACTTCTTGGCAAACTCAGGGTCCAGATCGGCCTGAGCCGCCAATTCTTCAAGCCGTGCGATCTGCGCGGTCTCGCGCGCTGGATCGGACGGGGGAAGGTCGTGCCGGGCCTTCAATTGGCCCACGGCTTGGGTGTGCTTGAACCGCTCACCCAAGGTGTAAACAAGGATCGCGTCCAGCCGGTCGATGCTTTCGCGGTGCTCTTTCAGCAACTCGGCGGCGCGCAGGGTGGCTTGATCAGTCAATGGCAAACCCTTTCGGCTTGAACAGCGGATCGCAATAGTGATTGATCTCCAGTTCGATCCCGTCACTTAACTGCCCGGATTTCAACGTGTCCGGCGACGGATGACGATACACCGCATCGTTGCCGTCAATGGTGGCGGCGGCGTGGTCCTTTTCGGCGCCCAGACGTTCGGCCAACCGGATCGAGTCAAGGTTCTTGGGGTCGATATAGCTGACCGCGCCGTCCCATCCGAGATCCTCGTAGAAGTAGCGTCGCGCGGCGTGCGTCGCCTCAAGCGCATAGCCATGGCCGGCCTTGTCTGGCCAGATGATCCACGCCAGTTCCCGTTCGGGCCAAGCCGCCGGAAACCAGCCGCCGGCCATGCCATAGGTTTCATCGGTATCCTTGTCGTGGATCATCCACATGCCATAGCCACGGATGTTCCAATGGCCGATCTCGGCGGCATAGAGCATCCAGGCTTCGTAGGCATTCAGCGGCCCGCCCATAAAACGCGACCGATACGATGAAAATGTGGCCTTGAAATTGGGGTAATCCGCGGCCTCGGGGCCGCGCAGCACAAGGCGTCGGGTTTCCAGCGTGGGGATGTTTTGCGTGGGCATCAGGCGTAGGCCTCCACCGATCCATCATCGTCGCGTCCGTCGGCCATGTCGGGGCCGGGGTGCCGATACAGGCGGTCACGCCCCATATGCACGTTGTCGTATTCGCGTTCGAACCACGCGCCCAATCGTTCGGCCAGCGCGATTGACCGCACGTTGCCCGGCACAATGTTCGAGGTCAGCGTGGTCAATCCAAGGTCGCCATAGGCGTAGCGGCGCACGCGCTGCGCGGCCTCATGGGCGATGCCACGCCCTTCGAACCCGTCAAACACGACCCAGCCGATTTCCGGTTCGGGCCAGCCTTCGGGGTTCCAGATGCCGCAGATTCCGGCGGTGTCGCCGGTGTCTTTGATCTCGATCGCGAAATAGCCGTAGCCGTGGATATGCCAATGGCCCACATTCAGCGCAAACCAGCGCCATGCCTCGCCCCGGTTGGGCGCAGCGCCGAAACCGGCGGCGCGGTCTTGATCCAGCAGGAACGCGATCATCGGCTCGATGTCGCGCGCCTCGGGGCTGCGCAAGATCAGACGGCTGGTTGCAAGAGTGGGGGCGTTTGTCAACGGCATCGGGGCGTCACTTCTTCTTGCCGAAACCGCTTAGGCCGGGGGGCAGGCCACCGCCACCACCAAGGCCGGGCAATCCGCCACCGGGCATGCCGCCGCCCATCTGTTTGGCGGCTTGCTCCAGTGCCTTGGGATCCATGCCTTGCAAGTCCTCGGGGCTGGGGCTGCCTTTGCCGAACATACCTTTCATGGCCTGTTTCAGCATGCCGCCTTTGCCCATCTTGCCCATCTTCTTCATCATGTCGCCCATCTGGCGCTGCATTTTCAGAAGTTTGTTCAATTCTGACACGTCCAGCCCGGCGCCTTTGGCAATCCGTTTTTTGCGGCTGGCCTGAAGCAGTTTGGGGTTGGCGCGTTCCTTTTTGGTCATCGACTGGATCAGCGCGATCTGGCGGGTGATAATCTTGTCGTCGATCCCGGCGCTTTCCATCTGCTTGGCCATTTTGCCCATGCCGGGCATCATGCCCATGACGCCTTCCATGCCGCCCATCTTTTGCATCTGCTCAAGCTGCATTTTCAGGTCGTTCATGTTGAACTGACCCTTCTGGAAGCGCTTCATCATACGCTCGGCCTGTTCGGCCTCCAGCGTGTCTTGCGCTTTTTCCACAAGGCTGACGATGTCGCCCATGCCCAGAATGCGGCCAGCTATCCGTTCGGGTTCGAAGGTTTCGATGGCGTCCATCTTTTCGCCAAGGCCGACGAAGCGGATCGGCTTGCCGGTGACGGCGCGCATCGACAAGGCGGCACCGCCGCGCCCGTCGCCATCCATCCGGGTCAGGACAACGCCGGTGACGCCGATCTTGTCGTCAAACTCTTCGGCGACGTTGACCGCGTCTTGCCCGGTCAGGCCATCCACAACCAGCAGCGTTTCGCGCGGGTTGGCCACGTCGCGCACGGCGGCGGCCTGCGCGATCAATTCCTGATCAATATGCAACCGGCCTGCGGTGTCCAGCATATAGACGTCATAGCCGCCAAGGCTGGCTTGTGTCTTGGCGCGTTTGGCGATGGCGACCGGGTCTTCGCCCTTGACGATCGGCAGCGTGTCGACGCCGATCTGGCGGCCAAGGATCTCGAGCTGTTCCATGGCGGCGGGGCGG
>DATFJQ010000280.1:0-3644 GCA_035269125.1 Roseovarius sp. | reverse complement strand
GCGCTGACAGCAGCCACAAACCTTAGACAAAGTGTGCTTTCGCTGCGACTGCGGCCAATGACCGCTTGTTGTTCGGTCATTGGAGTATCCACGTGCTGAATAGAAATGTTTTGTTAATACGCGTCGCTTGGGGCACTAGTTCAGAGTTTCGAGGGTCTCTGCAGCGGGCTTCTCAAGAATATCTATGAGCAACTCGCAGCCTCCATTCCGCCCCTCCATGGTAGAGGCCCACATCTGGGTTCCTGCCGCAGGATCATCGGCAGAGATTCTACCTATAATTGAGTCTGTATTAAAGAGACCCATCGCCTCACCGAGTTGCCCCTCGAAAGCCGCAATCAGTCCTTCAGTATCAGCAATCTCACCGTTAAATCCACATATATCTCGAGTTACACGTTCGAACCCTGCTAGTGCTTTGGTCCCAAAGTCATCCGGTTGGGCAGCAGCCGGGGCGGCGCAAATCGCGAGGGCGGCAATACTAAATTTTAACACTAGTTTATTCCTCTGTGAGTCATAAATTCACTCGTCTATACTCTAGTCCTGAAAAGACGACGTTGTAATCGCGCATGAATAGGAAGGCGATCCTATTTTAGATTTCACTAGCAGTTTCGTGCGTGGTTATAAAGACGTTTGGCACTGGTTCGCCTTTCCATACATCGGCGGGCCAACCGCGATAGCAGACATTAGCTGCATCGCAGAGGCCAAGCACTTTGGGCTCGAAGCGGTCATTGCGCTCAGAGCCCACCGCGTGGTCTCATATGGATCATTTACTGCAAGCGGCGGGCACCCACTGCCCGGCCCTTATTTGAATTTGGCCATCAGCCGCGATTGCACGGCAGGCGTCACGAACTTGCTGGAGTCGCCCCCCAAACGGGCGATTTCCTTGACCAGCTTGCTGGCAATCGCCTGATGATTGGCATCCGCCATCAAAAACACCGTCTCGACCGAGTTGTCCAACGTGCGGTTCATACCGACCATCTGAAACTCGTATTCAAAATCCGCCACGGCCCGCAGGCCACGGATGATCAACTGCGCGCCCACGTCATGGGCGCAATCGATCAGCAAGTTCTCGAACGGATGGGCGATAATCTCGGTGCCGGTCTCCTCAGAGAGTTTGGCGGCCTCGGCCTCGATCATCGCCACCCGGTCTTCCAGCGAGAACAGCGGGCCTTTGTCGCGGTTGATCGCAACACCGATCACCAGCCGATCCACAAGCGCGGCGGCGCGTCGGATGATATCGATGTGACCCAAGGTGATGGGATCGAAGGTGCCGGGGTATAATCCGATGCGCATGGGGCCGCTCCGTTATCTGTGTTGCAGCGCACGCAACAATATTGCGCACAAGATTGCAAGACGTAGCAATAAGCCATCGACGATTGACCAGTGCTATGACGGGTTTGGCAAGCCGGGCATGGGGGCGCTGCCCCCGTCGCCGTGAACGGCGACTCCCCCGGAGTATTTTTGGAACAATGAAAAACCGGGAAAAGCTGGCGCGCTTCCGCTAGTGCCCCATGATCATGCCTTGCAGGGCGTCTTTTTCCATCGCCAGTTCCTGTAGCCGGGCCTTGACCACGTCGCCGATGGTCACGATGCCCACCAGCTTGCCGTCTTCCACCACCGGCATGTGGCGAAACCGCCCGTCGGTCATCCGCGACAACACCTGATCCGAGCTGTCCTGCCGCGTGCAGGACACGGGGTTACGGGTCATCATCATGTCCACGGTCTCGCTCAAACAGCCCGACCCTTTGACCGCCAAGGCCCGCACGATATCGCGCTCGGACAAGATCCCGTCGGCGGTGGCCCCATCGTGCGAGACGATCACACCGCCAATCCGGCGCTCGGCCAGAATCTGTGCCGCGTCCGCGACTGTCGTGTCTGGCTTGACCGTAATTACCCCATCATCGCCTTTGGATTTCAGGATTTGCTGCACCAACATGCTTGGGTCCTCCGCAAAAAAATGCCCGTAGGATCAGCGTTTACGATCTGCGGCATTCTGTCAAGTGAGTGCCTCAAGCCGGGCCACCTCGGCACGGGTTTCGTTGACCAAGGCGGCGGCAAAGCGGTTCAGCCGCTCAAGCCGTCGATCATCGGCATGACGGACAAGGTAGAAACTGCGCGTCAGGCTGAACTCCTCGACCAGCAGTTTGCGCAGCCCGCGAAACCACGGGATCGAGAAATCATGCACCACACCGACGCCCCCGCCCTGCCGGATCCAGTTGACCTGCACGGCAACGGAATTCGAGGCGAGGTTGACCTTGTCGACCCCTGCCTCGCGCAGATAGTCCAGTTCCTTGTCGAAAATCATATCCTGAATATAGCCAACCATCCGGTGGCCATTCAGGTCGGACAATCGCGTGATTGGATCATGCTGGCGCAGATAAGACCGATGCGCGGCCAGATGCAGGCGATAGTCGGTGATTTTCTGCACGCTCAGCCGTCCGGCCGTGGGCGGGCTGACCGCGACCACCATGTCAGCCTCGCGTCGTGTCAGGTTGAATACACGCGGCAGGGCAACGATCTGGATCTCAAGATCGGGGTTATCGCGCGCAATCCGGGCGCACACCTGCGGCAGCACGAAATTTGCCGCCCCGTCCGGTGCGCCGATGCGGATTTGTCCGGTCAACCCGCCCGATTGCCCGGCCATTTCCTCGGCCACGCCTTCGACCGCCTGCTCAACGCGCACGGCATGGGACATAAGGCGTTGGCCTGCATCACTCAGGGCATAGCCCATCGGCGATTTGGCAAATAGCGGCGCGCCCAGATCGGTTTCAAGCCGGGCAATGCGGCGGCCCACGGTGGCCGGATCGATCCGCAGCACCCGCCCCGCGCCCGACAGGCTTTCGGCGCGGGCCACGGCCAAAAACACCCGCAGATCATCCCATTGCACATCCATCACGGTACCTTTGCATTTTTGCATGACGCTTTTGAGATATTGCGCCTTTTACATCAATATTTGCAAGACTACACTGCGGGCAACCTGAACCCGAGGAGGATTCTTATGAAAGAGCTTACGCATTACATCGGCGGCGAACATGTCAAAGGCACATCGGGCCGCTTTGCCGATGTCTTCAACCCCGCCACAGGCGAAGTGCAGGCCAAATGCCCGCTGGCCTCGACCGACGAGTTGAACAAAGCGGTTGAAATCGCCGCCGCCGCACAGCCCGCATGGGGTGCCACCAACCCGCAGCGCCGCGCGCGGGTGATGATGGAATTCGTCCGCCTGCTCAACCGCGACATGGACAAGCTGGCCGAGGCGCTGTCGTCCGAGCATGGCAAGACCTTTCCCGACGCCAAGGGCGACGTTCAGCGCGGGCTGGAAGTGGTGGAATACTGCATCGGCGCGCCACAGCTGCTGAAAGGGGAATTCACCGATGGCGCCGGCCCGGGCATCGACATGTATTCGATGAAACAGCCGCTTGGCGTGTCGGCGGGCATCACGCCCTTCAACTTCCCGGCGATGATCCCGATGTGGATGTTCGCCCCGGCGCTGGCCTGCGGCAATGCCTTTATCCTCAAACCTTCCGAGCGTGACCCATCCGTGCCCCTGATGCTGGCCGAACTGATGGAAGAGGCTGGGCTGCCCAAGGGTCTGCTGCAAGTCGTCAACGGCGACAAGGACGCGGTGGACGCGATTCTTGATAACCCTG
>DATFJQ010000279.1:0-3532 GCA_035269125.1 Roseovarius sp. | reverse complement strand
CGCGCTCTCCGCCTTTGACGGCGACATACATTACAAAACCTCGGTGGATCGGGGCAGAGCGGCCAGCCGCTGACCGCTGGTGAAGATGAAATCCAAGCCAAGCGGGAACTGTGCGGCATTGGCTTGAAAGGCGGCTTCTTCAGGCAGCGACAGCGCGGCGGTGTCTTGGATGCCGGGGCCGCGCAGGGTGGCCCCCTCCGCGCGCAGATCGTCCAATTCGACGATCAGCGTGGCGGAACGATCGGGGTAGCTGGCGGTGCCGATGCTGTAGTCGGTCAGTGGTTGCAGATCGGCCCATGTGCCGACCGCAAAGGCGCAATCTGCCGGGCCGACCAAGGGCGCGCCAATGTGAAAGGCCAGCCAGTCGCGCAGCGCCGGGGTGTCGCAGCGCCCGGCAAGATAAAGCGGCGTTTCCGTGTCGCACAGCGTTAGCAAGACGGCACCAGCGGCGGGCGACAGCGGGGTAGGCGGCAGGGCGCCGGTGATCTGTTCGATCTGGCCGGGGCGCGCCATCGCCTCCATCACTGCGCGAAACGCTGTTGCGGCTTGCGTGGCGGGATCGTCAAAGCCACCGCTTAGGGGGGTGTGTGTTTGCATCAGTCTTCTCCTCGGACAAGGGTGAAGAAATCCACCTTGGTGGCGGCGGCGCGGGCCGCGCGGGTGGCGCGGCGGTTGTCGGCCTCGGCCTGTAATGGGTCCAACACGCTGGTTTGAATTTCGGTGGCCTGCCCGGTCTGCATCAGCGCATCGACCAAGGCGGCGGCTTTGGCGTCGGCCTTGTTACGGCCTTGGATATAGGCATGTCCCACCGTGCCGCAGGCCAGCGTCAGTGCGCAGCGGGTCACTGTCATTTCCCCAAGGTTGAACGGCGCGCCGGTGCCGCCGGTGCGGCCCTGCACCATGACGCTGCCGGTTTCGGGACGGCGCAACCATTGAAACTCGGGGCGCGGGCCGGCCTGATCCAGCAGATCGGCGACCCGACCGGGTTCAGCTTTGGCCAAAAGGCCCATCCAAGTGCGCCTTTGCGGGATATCCGGGCTGTGATCTTTCATCTCGACAAATCTGCCATTTCCTATACAACTAGACACATTATGCCAGAATGGTGCGGAACAGGCCACAAGGGATTTGTGAATTTTGGATGACAAGACAGGCGCGAAACCGGCAAAGACACCGCTGTGGCAGGCGATTTACAAGGCGCTGCGCCGGGATGTTTTCGATGGGCGCTATGGCCCCGGTGACAAACTGCCGACCGAGGCGCAACTGGCCGACCGCTTTGGCGTGAACCGCCATACGGTGCGCCATGCCTTGGCCCGTATGGCCGAGGATGGTCTGGTTCGGTCGCGGCGCGGGGCGGGGGTGTTCGTTATGGCGCGGCCGACGGATTATCCGATTGGCCGCCGCGTGCGGTTTCACGAAAACCTGCGCGCCGCCGGGCAGCGCCCGGACAAACGCATTTTGCAGATCGAGACGCGCAGCGCCACAGCGGGAGAGGCGCAGGCCTTGCAGATTGACCCCGGATCGCCGGTTTGCGCCTATCATGGGCTGTCACTGGCCGATGATGCCCCAATCGCCGTGTTCGAAAGCATCTTTCCGCTGGAACGCCTGCCCGGGATCGAGGCGGCGCTTGTCGCGCAGCCCGGTGTAACGGCCGCCTTGCGCGAGGTGGGGGTCAAGGACTTTATACGCGCCTCTACCCGGCTCACCGCCATTGCCGCCGATGCCGCGCAGGCGCTGCATTTGCAATTGCGCGAGGGGGATCCGTTGTTGCGCTCAACGGGGGTGAATATCACAGCCGACGGTGTGCCCGTTGAATACGGCCGAACCCTGTTTGCCGGTGATCGCGTCACCCTGACGCTGGACGAGTAGCGCCGCACGCTTAGCCGCCATAGCGTTCAAGAAACGCCTCGGCGGGCAGGGTGCGAAAATCCTCAAGCGCGGTGCGCAGGCTGTCATGGTCCCAATCCCACCACGCCAATGCGATCAGCCGTTCGGCGATCTCGGGCGGCTGGCGGTCGCGCATGGGTTTGGCCGGGCTGCCTGCAACGATGGTAAAGGGCGCCACATCGCGGGTCACGATGGCCCCGGCGGCCACCACCGCGCCATGGCCCACGGTCACCTCGGGCTTGATCATCGCGGCGTGGCCGATCCATGTATCATGTCCGATCTGCGCGCGGCGTGCTTTGCGCTGTTCGAAAAACGCAGGGTCATTCGCCGCATCATCCCAGTAATCCGCCGAGCGATACAGGAAATGGTGCATGCTGGCCGTGGTCATCGGGTGATCGGTGGCCCCGATCCGCACATAGCTGGCAATGTTGGAAAACTTGCCAATCTGTGCATTCGCGATATCGGCAAAGCGATCACAATAGGAATAATCCCCAATCTCGCTATGGGCCACGCGGCTGCCTTGGCCGATCTCGACAAAGCGGCCCATCCGGGTGTCGGTGATCTGACAGCCGTCGTGAATAAACGGTGTGTCGGCGCTGAGGCGGGGCATGTCAGTGTTCCTCGCTTTTGCCGATCAGACGGCCACGCAACCAGCCCGAGAACCAGTCCATCGCGATCACCATCAGGATCACAAGCACGATATAATAGCTCACCTCTTCCCAGTCTTTCTGGGTGATGATCGCCTGCGTCAGCAACAGCCCGATGCCACCCCCGGTGATGGCCCCGATCACGGTCGCGCTGCGGGTGTTGGATTCCAGATAGTACAAAACTTGGCTCAGCAGGACCGGCGTGATCTGCGGGATGACGCCAAAGCGATAGCGCTGTATCGACTTGGCCCCGGTCGAGGACACGCCCTCGATCTGCTTTTCGTCGACATTTTCCAACGCTTCGGAAAACATTTTGCCAAAGCTGCCGGTGTCGGTGATCAGGATCGCCAGCGCGCCGGTCATCGGGCCGGGGCCAAAGGCGCGGCTAAGGATGATTGTCCAGATCAGCCCATCGACCCCGCGCACGAAGTCGAAAACGCGGCGCACAGCAAAGCGAATACTCATCAGCCGGGTAAAATTGCGCGCCGCCAAAAAAGCCAGCGGCAAGGCCACCAGTGCGGCCCCCATCGTGCCCAGAAAGGCCATCAGGATCGTCTCGAAAATGGCCCAGATCACATCTTTGTGCCGCCACATGGCGTTGTTCCAGAAATCGTGAACCATCGCGGCAAAATTGCCCTTGTCGGCCACCAGCCGGTCACCCGACACGGCCAGACCCGCCAGTTCGCCAAGGCTTTTGCCGTAGAACGGGCTGTCGAGGGTGAACCAGAACAGCTCCCATCCGAAGGAATAGTTGTAGACCTCGGTGCGCGCACGGGTGACCGTGGCGCGCCCGCCTTGCCCGGTGATGTTGATCCGCGCGCCACTGGCGCTGATCCAATCGGGTGTCTGGCCGTCAGGCGTTTCCAGAATGATATCGCGCCCCTCGACTGTGACGGTCACGGTGCCGTAGTCAGGCACCGTATACCGCAGTGTCGAGCCTTCGATCTCGGCGCTTTCACCGGCCTTCAGTGCGATGTTGACAGCATCCTCGCCCATCGGAG
>DATFJQ010000278.1:0-7115 GCA_035269125.1 Roseovarius sp. | reverse complement strand
TGCGGCCACCGGCACCGATCGCGCCGTTCAGCCGGATCACGGCCACAAAGGGGCCGCGTGCGAACAGACGGCTAAGATACGGGATACGCATTTTCATAGCCCCGATGTAGAATGCCGGACCCCGACAAACAAGACGGCAGGCCATGGCCATTTCGCCACCTGTGGAAAAACCCGACGGATACGGGCAAATAAGTCACGCTGAACAGCGTGATCAGTCTTTGATCCGGTAGCCGGTGCGGAAAATCAGCCAGACCAGTGCAAGGCAAATTCCTGTAAACGCGGCAATCGCCAGCAAGCTCAGGCCAACAGGCACATCCGCTTGCCCAAAGAACGACCAGCGAAATCCGGAAATCAGATACACCACCGGATTGAACAGTGTCAGGGTTTGCCACAGCGGTGGCAGCATCGAGATCGAGTAGAATGAGCCACCCAGAAACACCAAGGGCGTGATCACCAGCAGCGGGATGATTTGCAATTGCTGGAAATTTTCGGCCCATATGCCGATGATGAACCCAAAAAGCGAAAATGACAGGCAGGTCAGCACCAAAAAGGCCAGCATCGCCCAAGGGTGTTGAATATCCATGTCCACGAAAAATCCGGCGGTCAGCAGGATCACCACGCCGATCATCAAGGATTTTGTGGCTGCCGCGCCGACATAGCCCAGAACGATTTCGAAAAAGTTCACCGGCGCTGACAGAAGCTCGTAAACCGTGCCGATGAACTTTGGAAAGTAGATCCCGAAACTGGCATTGCTGATCGCTTGGGTCATCACGCTGAGCATGATCAACCCCGGCACGATGAACGCACCATAAGTGACGCCTTCGACCTGATCGATACGGCTGCCAATGGCTGACCCGAATACCACAAAGTAAAGCGAGGTGGAAATGACCGGCGACAAAAGGCTTTCCATAAGCGTGCGGAAAAAGCGCTTCATTTCGAAAACATAGATGGCTCTGATCGCATACAGGTTCATTCCGTGCCCTCCTTGACCAGCCCGACGAATATTTCCTCAAGGCTGGATTGGCGCGTGTGAATGTCGCGCAGGTGCAGCCCTTCGGCGGCCAGTGATTGCATCAGCCGGGTGATGCCCGTGCCATTTCCCCCCTGTGTATCATAATGATAGGTGACGGATTGTCCGTCAGGGGCCAGTTCCAGCGCATAGTCGCGCAAGCCGTCCGGCACCGCGCTGATCGGATCGACCAGATCAATCCGTAAGGTCTTGCGTCCCATGCGTTGCATCAGCGCGGCCTTTTCCTCGACCAACAGGATCTCGCCTTTGTTGATCACGGCGATGCGGTCGGCGATGGCTTCGGCCTCTTCGATGTAATGGGTTGTCAAAATGATGGTCACGCCCTGTTCGCGCAGCCCTTCGACCACTTGCCACATGTCGCGGCGCAGTTCCACGTCAACCCCGGCGGTCGGCTCGTCCAGAAACAGCACCTTGGGTTCATGCACCAAGGCTTTGGCGATCAGCACCCGGCGCTTCATGCCGCCCGACAGTTCCTTGAGCTTGTTGTGCCGCTTGTCCCACAGCGACAACTGCCGCAGGGTTTGTTCCACCAAAGCCTCGTTTCGCGCCTGACCAAATAGGCCGCGGGAAAACCGCACCGTGTTGATCACTTTTTCGAACGGCTCAAGCGCCACCTCTTGCGGGACCAGCCCGATCATGGCCCGTGCCGCACGGTAGCCGGTGATGATGTCATGCCCACCAACCAGCGCTTGACCCCCTGTGGGGCTGGTGATGCCGCACAGGGTTGAAATCAGCGTCGTCTTGCCCGCGCCATTGGGGCCAAGCAGCGCCAGAATTTCGCCGGGCCGAATTGACAGGTTCACGCCTTTCAGCGCCTCGAACCCGTCGTCATAAACCTTGCGCAGATCGTTTACATCAACGATGGGGGTGGATGTCATGCTGTGCCTCGTTCTTTGCGGACAAGCTAGGCGAAACGGCAGGTCGGGCAAAGGCGCAGATGCGCAGCCCCCGGTGTGCGCTGATGCATGGCCGATCGTTTTGTCCTTGTGATCAAATTGTTTCCGGGTTGCAACCTGCCAAGGCTGGACATCTCCAAGTCAGCCTGTGTTATCGTGTTGGCCTAGGTTAACCGAAAGCACCTGACCGCCATGATCCAACGCCTTGCTGCATTTGCCGCCCTGCTCACGCTGACCGCCTGTACTGAACCCGTGACACGGGACCAACAAGCGCGGATTCTGCTGATGGGCGATTCGCTGATGGCGACACACAGCCTCAAAGGCATGGGCGTGTCGCATGCGATAGAACAGGAACTGCGCGAACCTGTGATCGACAGATCGGTGTCGGGGGCGCGATATCTTTATGCGCTGCCAGTGTCGGGCAGTCTGGGGTTGAACATCACCAAGCAATACCGCCCCGGTGACTGGGACTGGATCGTGCTGAACGGCGGCGGCAACGACATTTGGATGGGCTGTGGCTGTGGCCCCTGCGATGGCCGGATCGGTCGCCTGATCTCGGAGGATGGCAAGCGCGGGCGCATCCCGGGGTTTGTGTCAAAGCTGCGCCAGACCGGCGCGCAGGTGGTGTTTGTGGGGTATCTTCGCACCCCCGGCGTCAGATCGCCGATTGAAGGCTGCACTGATGACGGCGATGAAATGGATCGTCGCCTTGCCCGGTTGGCCGCGTTGGATCGCGGTGTGCATTTCGTGTCGCTGGCCGATCTGGTGCCGCATGGTGACCGATCCTATCACGGGCTTGATCTGATTCACCCGTCGGTCAAGGGTAGCCGGGCCATCGGCCAGCGTATCGCAAATTTGATCAAGGAGTAGCGCCCAAAGATAGGGCCATAACCTAAGACTTGATCAACCGTTTCAGCCAGCCTTTCTTTTCGGCTTCTTCGGTGTCGTCATCCTCTTTCGGGCCTTCGATCACCTCTTCAAGCCGGGTAAAGAATTTGTCGGCCATTTTCTTGGCAAACCCGTCGACGATCCGGCTGCCAAGCTGGGCCAGCTTGCCGCCGACCTTGGCCTCGACATCATAGATCAGCTTGGTCCCCTCGGGCACCGCCTCAAGGCGCACATCGGCCGCGCCTTTGGCAAAGCCTGCTGCGCCGCCTTTGCCCTCTCCGGTCAGGGTCAGGCTTTCGTGTTCAACCATGTCTGACACGGTGACCGCCCCTTTGAACGTGGCTTTCACAGGCCCGACCTTTTGGGTCACGGTGGCCTCAAACCCGTCATCGGGGTTGCCCGTCACCTCTTGGGCGCCTGAGACGCACTCTTTTAGCACATCGGGGTTCAAAAGCGCCGCCCAAACGGTGGCGCGGTCGGCTTCGATGATCCGCTCGTCGTTCATTTTCATGGGGCGTCCCCTCCTGTCGCTCCGGTTTTCTTGGCGTCAGCCTAGCCCATGCTGATGATCCGGCCAAGCCATTGCACCGACGTCTGACGTCGCTACTGTGACGCCAATGGTCAATCGAAAGGCACCACACCCCATGCTGCAAGGTACTCGCGTGATCGAGATCGAAGGGCTTGGCCCCGGCCCGTTTGCCGCCATGACGCTGGCGGATCTGGGGGCCGAGGTGATCGTGATCCATCGCCCCGGCGCGTCCAACCCGGTGGCAGGTGACAAAAACCTGCTGGACCGTGGCAAAAAATCCATCACGCTGGATTTGAAGCACCCCGATGATCTGGCCACTGCGCGTGCGCTGATCGCCTCGGCTGATGCTTTGATCGAAGGCTTTCGCCCCGGCGTGATGGAGCGTCTTGGCCTTGACCCCGAGCGTTGCCATGCCGACAATCCGGGACTGGTTTATGGCCGGATGACGGGATGGGGGCAGACCGGGCCGAAATCGCAGATGGCGGGGCATGATTTGAACTACATCGCGACCTCCGGGGCGCTTTGGTATGCTTCGCCACCCGGCACCGCGCCGCTGACCCCGCCAACGCTGGTCGGCGATATTGGGGGCGGGGCGATGTACTTGGTTGCGGGTCTGTTGGCTGGTCTTCTCAATGCAGCCCGCACTGGCCAAGGCACTGTGGTGGATGCCGCGATCACCGATGGATCGGCCCATATGATGGCGCTGTTGATGTCTATGGCTCCGTCTGGACAGCTTAGCCCGATGCGAGGCCGCAGCTTGTTGGATGGCCCACACTGGGCGCGCACTTATCAATGCGCCTGTGGCGGCTATATCAGCGTGCAATGCCTTGAGCCCAAGTTTTACGCGGCGTTTCTGGCGCTGATGGGCTTGGCTGATGATCCAGACTTTGCTGATCAGAGCGACGCTGATCAGTGGCCCGCGCAGACCGCCCGCCTTGCGGCGCTGTTCGTGGATCAGCCGCGCGATCATTGGGCGGGCTTGTTCGAGGGCAGCGATGCCTGCGTCGCCCCGGTTTTATCCCCGCAAGAGGCGGCACAAGATGCACATAACGCCGCGCGACAAAATTGGGTGATGGCCGATGGCATGCAGCAACCCGCGCCAGCCCCGCGATTTGACGGGCAGGCGATACCGCCCGGGCCGATCCCGGCAAGGGGCGAAGACGGCGTGGCGCTGCGCGCTGAGCTGAAGGCGCGTGGCCAAATCTGATACGTTCTGGCGTGTCATCTGGCGCGGCTTTTGCCGGGCCGCACAGGAATCCGTCCGCACCCCCTTGGATCGGCCCCGCCGAAGGTCTATCTTGCCGCTTCGCGCCTGCCGCCAAGACCAGACACAGGACACCCCCGATGGCCAAGCCCAAGGACAACCCCAACTACAAGGTGGTCGCAGAAAACCGCCGCGCGCGGTTTGATTACGCGATCGAGGAAGATCTGGAATGCGGGATCATCCTTGAGGGGTCCGAGGTGAAATCCATGCGCGCGGGCGGTGCCAACATCGCCGAAAGCTATGCCATCGTCGAAGACGGAGAGCTGTGGCTGGTGAATTCCTATATCGCGCCGTATGAGCAGGCGAAAACCTTTGCCCACGAAGAAAAGCGCAAGCGCAAGCTGTTGGCCTCCAAGAAGGAATTGGCCAAGCTGTGGAATGAAACGCAGCGCAAGGGCATGGCGTTGGTGCCGTTGGTCTTGTATTTCAATCACCGTGGCATGGCCAAGCTTAAGATCGGGATTGCGAAGGGTAAAAAAGCCCATGACAAACGCGAAACTGCGGCCAAGCGCGATTGGAATCGCCAAAAACAGCGTTTGCTTAAAGATAACGGATGATTGCAGGGGATCACCTCAGGTGAATTCCCCTTTGGTGTTGGGCCATCGTCTTGCTAGTCTCAGGGTCTGTTGATTGTTGGGGGTGATACCGATGGAGTTATTGATAAGCCTGATTGCCGGGGCCGTTGGCGGCAACGTGGCAGGTGGTCTGCTCAAGGATATTAATCTGGGTGTTCTGGGCAATTCGATTGCCGGGATCATCGGTGGCGGCCTTGGCGGCCAGATCCTGTCAATGGTGGGCGCGGGTGGCATCGCGGGCGCGGCCGGGGGCATGGAGGCCGCGGCACTGATCGGGCAGGTGGCCTCGGGCGGTGTTGGCGGCGGTATTGTGCTGGCGATTGTCGGTGCGATCAAGAATATGCTCGCAAAATAACACGTATGTTGGCTTGGAGAGCTTGCTCTCCAAGCCCCTCCGCGCTAGTGCTTTGACGTCCGAAACCGGGGGGCGCCGATGGCACATGATGATCCTAAAACGCTTGTTTCAACCGGCTGGTTGGCCGATCACCTGAAAGACCCTGACCTAAGGGTTCTGGATGGCACATGGTTCATGCCTGCCGAGGGCCGAGATGCCCGCGCCGAATATGGCGCGGCACACATCCCCGGAGCACGGTTTTTCGATATCGACGAGATCAGCGATCATCGCTCGGAACTTCCGCATATGGTGCCGCCAGTTGAAAAATTCATGTCGCGGATGCGGGACATGGGCGTGGGCGATGGGCATCAGGTGGTCGTGTATGACGCGCAGGGCCTGTTTTCGGCAGCCCGTGTCTGGTGGTTGTTTCGCTTGATGGGACAGGACAATATCGCTGTTCTGGACGGTGGCCTGCCGAAATGGCAGGCCGAGGGGCGCGCTGTCGAAGACATGCCGCCCATCGTGCGTGACCGGCATATGACTGTGCGCCGCCAGAACCAGATGCTCAAGGACGTGACACAGGTGTCCGCCGCCTCCAAGCTGGGCGATTACGACATTCTCGATGCCCGCTCGCCCGGTCGGTTCCGCGGCGAAGAGCCCGAGCCACGCGAGGGCCTGCGCAGCGGCCATATCCCCGGCGCCAAGAACGTCTATTACCGTGATTTGCTAAACGAAGATGGCACGATGAAAGCCCCCGAAGGCTTGCGCACGGTTCTAGCCGAGGCGGATGTCGATCTGGGCAAACCCGCGATCACAAGCTGCGGGTCGGGCGTGACCGCCGCCATCATCAATCTTGCGCTGGAACGGATCGGCAAGACCGACCACGCGCTTTATGACGGGTCGTGGACCGAGTGGGGCGCCTTTCCCACCCTGCCCGTCGTCACCGGAGAGGACTGATGTTTCAACATCTCAAAGACCAACCCAAGGACAAGATCCTTGCGCTGATGCAAACCTATCGCGACGATCCGCGTGACACCAAGATCGACCTTGGTGTGGGCGTTTACAAAAACGCCCAAGGCGTCACTCCGATCATGCGCGCCGTCAAAGAGGCCGAGCGCCGCTGGTGGGACGAAGAAACCACCAAGGCGTATACTGGCCTTGCCGGTGATCCCGCCTTTGCTGATGCGATGATCGCTTTGGTGCTGGGCGATGCCGTGGCCCGCGATCAGGTGGCCGCCGTGGCGACGCCCGGTGGCACCGGCGCGGTGCGTCAGGCGTTCGAGTTGATCCGCATGGCCAACCCGCAGGCGCGCGTTTTCGTGTCGAACCCGACATGGCCCAACCACCTGAGTATTCTCAAGCATCTGGGCATGGAAACGATCGCTTACCGCTATTTCGACGAGGCGACCGGCGGTGTCGATGTCGAGGGCATGATGGCCGATCTGGCTCAGGTGCGCGCGGGTGACGTGGTGCTGCTGCATGGGTGTTGCCACAACCCGACCGGCGCCAATTTGAACCTTGTGCAATTCAAGGCCGTGATCGACCTGTTGAACGAAACGGGTGCCACGCCGATGATCGACATCGCCTATCAAGGCTTTG
>DATFJQ010000277.1:0-3858 GCA_035269125.1 Roseovarius sp. | reverse complement strand
GCGCGATGTGTTCGGATTCGATGCCTTCCGCCCCGGTCAGGAAGACATCGTAACCGCTGTGGCACGTGGTGAAAACGTGTTGGCCATCATGCCGACGGGCGGCGGTAAATCCCTGTGTTTTCAATTGCCTGCGCTGATGCGTGATGGCGTGACCGTGGTGATTTCACCGTTGATTGCCTTGATGCGCGATCAGGTGCGCGCCCTGCGCGAAGCCGGGGTTGCGGCGGGGGCGTTGACCTCGGGCAATACCGAAGAAGAAACCGCCGCCGTTTGGGACGCGCTTGAGGCCGGGCGCCTGAAACTGCTTTACATCGCGCCCGAGCGTCTGGCCGCGGGCTCGGCCATGGGGATGCTGCGCCGCATCGGTGTGTCGCTGATCGCCGTGGACGAGGCGCATTGCGTCAGCCAATGGGGCCATGATTTTCGCCCCGATTACCTGCGCATCGGTGAATTGCGCCGCGCCCTGAACGTGCCTCTGGCCGCGTTCACAGCCACCGCCGATGCCGAGACGCAGGCGGAAATCGTTGAAAAGCTGTTCGATGGCCAAGCCCCGCAGACGTTTTTGCACGGGTTCGACCGCCCGAATATCCATCTTGCATTTGCCCCCAAGGACAGCCCCCGCCGTCAGATCATGGACTTTGCCGCCGCCCGCAAAGGCCAGTCTGGTATCGTCTATTGCGGCACACGCGCGAAAACCGAAGGTTTGGCAAAGGCGTTGTGCGACAGCGGGCATAACGCCTGCCATTATCACGGCGGGATGGAGGCCGAGGATCGCCGCGCTGTTGAAACCCGTTTCAACGCTGAGGATGGGCTGATCGTGGTGGCCACCGTGGCCTTTGGGATGGGGGTGGACAAACCCGATATCCGTTGGGTGGCGCATGCCGATCTGCCCAAGTCGATCGAGGCGTATTATCAGGAAATCGGCCGTGCGGGCCGTGATGGCGCGCCCGCCGAGACATTGACGCTGTTTGGCCCGGATGACATTCGCTTGCGCCGATCGCAGATTGATGAAGGGTTGGCCCCGCCCGAACGCCGCATGGCCGATCACGGGCGGTTGAACGCGCTTTTGGGTTTGGCCGAGGCGTTGGAGTGCCGCCGCACAACCCTGTTGGGCTATTTCGGAGAGCAGGCCGCGCCCTGCGGGCATTGCGATTTGTGCGATACGCCGCCGGAGACTTTCGATGGCACCCAGCCCGTGCGCAAGGCGCTGTCGGCCATCCTGCGCACCCAAGAACGCTTTGGCGCGGGCCACTTGATTGATATTCTGACGGGCAATGCCACCGACAAGGTGCGCGACCGTGGGCATGATGACTTGCCCACATTCGGCGTTGGCCGTGATCTGGAGCGGCGCACGTGGCAGGGCGTGTTTCGGCAGATGATGGGTCACGATCTGGTGCGCCCCGATCCTGAACGGCACGGCGCTTTGCGTATGACCGAAGCCGCGCGGCCCATTCTGCGCGATGAGCAATCCATTACCCTGCGCCGCGATACGCTGGTGTCAAAAACGCGCCGCCCTGCCGCCAAGGCCTTGGTGTCGGACGAAGACGCGCCGTTGCTGTCGGCCCTCAAGGCCAAACGCCGGGCTCTGGCCGAGGCGGCCAAGGTGCCCGCCTACGTGGTGTTCAATGACCGAACCCTGATCGAAATGGCCGAAAAGCGCCCCACTTGCGTTGATGATATGGCGCGGATCAGCGGTGTGGGCGCGAAAAAGCTGGAACGCTATGGCGACGCCTTCCTGTCGGTGATCAATGGCGAGGCTGCGGCGATGCATCCAACCCGCCGCAAACTGGCCGGCCGTGCGGCGGGGTCGCTTTATGATCGCTTGCTTGAGGTGCAGGCCGATCTTGCGCGTGGGGAAGGCGGTATCGACAAGCCACTGAGTTGCCCGTCCTCGGTACTGGCCAAGGTCGCGTCTCTGCGCCCGCGTGATTTGGCCGAGCTAAGCCGCATCCTTGGCGAACGCCGGGCCGAACGGTTTGGCCCCGCTTTTCTGGACGTTTTGCGCGCCGCGGACTAAATCTGGCGCAAGGTATCACAAGGGAATTGCAACATGCTGGTCGTCGTCTCACCTGCCAAGAAAATGAACATGGACCCGGTCGAGGGCGTCACAGCCACGCGCCCCGCCTTTCAGGCACAGGCCGATGAACTGGCCAAGGTGGCGCAGGGGCTGTCGGTGCATGATTTGCAAAAGCTGATGAAAATCAGTGAAAACCTTGCCAAACTGAACCGTGACCGCTTCAACGATTTCGGCGAGATGGAGGAAAAACCCGCCGCGCTGGCTTTTGCCGGGGATACCTATCAAGGGCTTGAGGCGGCCTCGCTGGACGCGGATGAAATGGCATGGGCGCAGGACCATTTCCGTATCCTGTCGGGGCTTTATGGCGTGCTGCGCCCGCTGGACGCGATCCAGCCTTACCGTCTGGAAATGGGCAGCCGCTTGAAAACCGACAAGGGCAAAACCCTTTATGATTACTGGGGCGATACCATTGCCAAGGCGCTGAATGACCATGCCAAGGCCGTGAATGCCGATGTTTTGATCAATTGCGCCAGCCAAGAGTATTTCGGCGCGGTGGACCTGAGTGCCTTGAACCTGCGGGTGATCACCCCGGTGTTCATGGAGGAAAAACCGGGCGGCCCCAAGATCGTCAGTTTTTACGCCAAGCGCGCGCGGGGCGCGATGGCGCGCTACATCATCCAACGCCGCTTGACCGACCCCGAGGCGCTGACCGAATTTGACACCGGCGGCTATCGTTACGTGCCCGACATGTCCGAGGCTGATAAGCCCGTGTTCGTGCGCCCGCCCGAGGATTGATCCTGGCCTAGCGGGTCGCGCGTGCCGTCAGGCCGCGCTGCGATGATCTGTTCCAAAATGGCGGCTTTGCGCAAGGGTTTTGTGAGGTAATGGTCCAAACCCGCCTGCAAAATGCCTGCTTCATCGCCGTCCATCGCATGGGCTGTCATGGCGACAATTGGCACCTGCGTGCCGCGTTCGGTCTCAATCGCACGGATTTTTCCGGTGGCTTCTTTGCCGTCCATTCCGGGCATCGAAATATCCATGAACACGATATCAGGGGCGAAGGCCTGAAACACCTCAACCGCTTGCGCGCCATCTTCGGCAAATTCCAACTCGATATCCAAGCTTTTGACCATTTTGGAGAATACCAAACGATTGGTTCTGTTGTCCTCGGCAGCCAAGACGCGCAGGGCCCGGTCGGGTGGGGCCTGCGTGCTGGTGCCGGGTGGTGCCGTTTCGGCCAAGAATCCGGAAATGGATTGCAGCGCGGCAAACAAATCGGAACGTGATACGGGCTTTTGCACCACGGCCTGCACATAACAGCGCGCGGGATCCTGATCGGCATGGCCGCTATTGGGGCTTAGCAAGATCATCGGCATCTTGTGCCCGGCCTTGCGCATCGCCTCGGCGAATTCAAGGCCGTCCATATCGGCCATGTGATGATCGCTTAGCACCAAATCTATATCGCCTGTCAGTTGCTTCAGTGCTTGGGCCGCATTTACGCACAGCACTGTATCCACGCCCAGCATGCGCAGCTGCTTATCCAGAATGTCCCGGTTCAACGCATGCCCCTCGACAATCATCACCTGCGACAAACCCGACGGCAAGCGCAACAGATCAGGGTTCAGGGGCCGCTCAACGGGCAGGGACAGCGAAAACCCAAAGCTAGAGCCTGTGTTTTCTGTCGAGGTGACCCAGATATCGCCGCCCATCATGCCGATCAGTTTTTGGGTGATCGCAAGACCAAGCCCGGTGCCTTCGAACCTGCGGTTCTGTTCAGCATCGACTTGGTTGAATTCACCAAAAACATGGTCGATCTTGTCAGCGGGAATGCCGATGCCGGT
>DATFJQ010000276.1:0-10948 GCA_035269125.1 Roseovarius sp. | reverse complement strand
ACCGTCCACGGCAAACTGGGCCGCGCCGACACGGCGACCGACCCCGCGCCGCTGACGATGATCGAAACCACCATTCAGCTCAAGGACCGTGACGACTGGCGGCCCGGCGTCACCATGGAAGATATCCGACACGAGCTTGATGCCCGCGTGCAGGTGCCCGGCGTCACGAATGTCTGGATTCAGCCGATCAAGAACCGCATTGATATGTTGGCCACGGGTATCAAGACGCCCGTGGGCGTGAAGGTATCCGGCGCCGATCTGAACGTGATCGAAGAGATTGCTGTTGCAGTCGAACAGGCGGTCGCGGACATTCCCGGCACCGCTTCGGCCTATGCCGAGAGGCCTGTGGGCGGGCGCTTCATCGAAATCGACATCAACCGCGCCGCGGCAGCGCGCTATGCACTCTCGATCCAAGATGTGCAGGAAGTGGTGCAAACCGCCATCGGCGGGCAAACCATCGCAGAATCGGTCGAGGGGCTGGAACGTTTTCCGATCAACCTGCGCTATCCGCGGGACTGGCGGGATAGCCCGGACAGGCTGAATGATTTGCCGATCGTCACGCCGTCTGGCGCGCATATCCCACTGGGCGCCGTGGCCGAGGTCAAGCTGGTCGATGGGCCGGGCATGATCCGCTCGGAAAACGCCCGGCGCACCGGCTTCGTCTTCATTGACACCGCCGAACGGGATCTTGGCAGCTACGTTGCCGAGGCACAGCGCGTGGTGGCGGAAAACGTCGATCTGCCCCCCGGATATTCCATCGCCTGGTCGGGACAGTATGAATATATTGAGCGCGTGCAGGAACGGCTGAGCCTTGTGGCGCCTGCAACGCTCTTGATCATCACGCTGATGCTGTTTTTGGCCTTCAATCGGGTCACCGAGGTGGCGATCATCTTGCTTGCGCTGCCCGTGGCGCTTGCCGGGGGTGTCTGGCTGATTTTCTTGCTCGGCTATTCGGTTTCGGTCGCTGTGCTTGTTGGCTTTATCGCTCTGGCGGGGGTGGCGGTAGAGACGGCCATCGTCATGCTGCTCTACCTCAACCTCGCGTGGGAGAGGCGTGCTCTGGCCGCCAAGGAGCAGGGCAGGCCCGTCATCCGCGACGACATCGAGACGGCGGTGTTCGAGGGCGCACTCTTGCGCCTGCGGCCCAAGCTGATGACGGTCGCCACGATCTTTGCCGGCCTCATCCCGATCATGTACGGCGATGCGACTGGATCCGAGGTGATGCAGCGTATCGCTGCGCCGATGATCGGCGGCATGGCCACCGCCACGATCCTCACGCTTTTCGTCATTCCCGCGATCTTCGTGATCTGGAAACGCTTTTCGTTGGCAAGGGTCAACCGGCAGATGCTGCAACCTGTCCGACCTTTCCACTTATCCCAACCCGGCGAATGACCGGGTCAACAAAACGCAAAAGGAGATCCTACATGCCTAAATTCCTGCTTTCCCTCGCCATGGCGGCAAGCGTGCCAGGACTTGCCCTGGCCAGCGACGACTCGCATTCCGGGCACGACATGTCCTCGCATGAGGGTATGGCCGACCACGAAAGCATGGCTGGCGTTCACGCCGAGGCGACCGTCAATAGCATGTCCGACGGTATGGTGAACGTCAGTCACGGACCCATTGCCGAGATCGGCTGGCCCGCGATGACGATGGATCTCGCCCTGCTCGAGGGGGCAGAGGTCGGAGATATCGAGGCCGGTGATGAAGTTATGATGATGCTCGAAAAGGGCGAGGATGGCATGTACGCCATCCGTGTGCTGATGCCGAATAAGTAAGGCAGGCCCGCAGCAGAAAGCGTGCTTTTACCCCTAAGAGGTTGGGCGCGCTTCATTCTTCCGAGCTTTCAACATGACGGAGTGAAGCCGCGTGCGCGGCTAATGATTTGACTGTCAGCCAGTGACATTTCCGCAAGCTTTTTTGCGAATGCTGCGCGACAAACCAATGGCGAAGGTAGGCTGCATGCCGTCGTTAGCTGCACGGGGCCAACAATAACGATTTCCCGGTGAGGGCCTCTTGCTGCGATTGTATACCCGGCAAGGGGTCTTAACCGATGCGTGCACCTTGGCTGGTCAGGGCCTCTTGCACCGCTTTGAAGGCTTGCGCATCTTTGCTTGCTATGGCGTCTCGGATCAGCGTGATGTTGTAGCCCCGGTTCAACCCCGCCTGCGCCGTCCGCGCGACCGCGTCTATGCCGTCGCGCCCGACCAATCTTAGCTTGCCGACCTGCAGCACCTCAAGCAACTGGTCCAACGCACCTGTTTCAAACCCATCTTCGACGCGCTTGACGATTACGTGATCGGCCATGCCTGTAAAGGGGGCGGCCAGCCCGGTGCCCGGCCCCGCCCGCAACGGGGCACCGGGCCGGGTTTTGCGGGCAATCAGGCGCGGTGTCAGCCCGCGCCACTCTTGCCTCAGCGCGATCACCGGGTGATCGTGACGTTGGGCCAATTCGACCTCGCGGGCAATCGCGGCCTCAACCCTCGCGCGGGTTGCGGCATCGTGATGCGTATCGGTCCAGTAGGCCTGTTGAGTTTCGATCAGCACCAGCGCCGTGCCGGGGCGCGGGGGAATGCGCGGGCCATCTGTGGCCCGCACCATATACCGGGCTGTGACCCACAGCCACAGCCCGACCAAACCTGCCAATATGGCAAGCGCCGCCCAGATCATGCAAGCCGCCTTGTCAACGCTGCTCCTGTCTTTCGCTTATATCCTTCGGTCGCATCATGACCTGCACGGATTAGACAGTCTTGGCAAGCCCGGCTGTCAGCACTGCGGGCTTGCCGTGTTGGTTGAAAGGTTATTCAGCGGCGCATTTCATCGGGTTGTTGGGGTGCGTTGTCCAATTGGCATACTCGTCGCTGACGGTCTGTCCGGTGCGCGGGTCCACGTCACCTTCGGGCAGGCGCTCCATGGTGATACAGCCTTCGACAGGGCAGACATTGACGCACAGGTTACAGGCGACACATTCGGCATCAATCACATCGAACACCCTGTCATCCGACATGGAAATCGCCTGATGGCTGGTGTCCTCGCAGGCGGCATAGCAGCGACCGCATTTGATGCAGGAGTCCTGATCAATACGCGCCTTGGTGACATAGTTGAGGTTCAAATCCTGCCAGTTCACCACGTTGGGCACCGCGCGACCAACCAGTTCATCAACCGAAGCAAACCCCTTTTCATCCATATATTGCGACAGGCCAGAGATCATTTCCTGCACGATCTTGAAGCCATAGGTCATGGCCGCCGTGCAAACCTGCACGTTGCCGGCCCCAAGCGCCATGAATTCAGCCGCGTCGCGCCATGTGGTCACGCCGCCAATGCCCGAGATCGGCAGGCCCGCAAGCTCTGGCGTTCGCGCAATATCGGCCACCATGTTCAGTGCGATCGGCTTGACCGCCGGGCCGCAATAGCCACCATGCGCGCCCAGCCCGTCGATTGTGGGTTGCGGCGCGAACTGGTCCAGATCGACCGAGGTGATCGAATTGATCGTGTTGATCAGGCTGACCGCATCCGCGCCGCCATCTTTGGCGGCCTGCGCGGGTTTGCGGATGTCCGAGATGTTGGGCGTCAGCTTGACGATCACCGGAAGGTCCGAATGTTTCTTGCACCACTCGGTCACCATTTGAACGTAGTCGGGCACCTGCCCAACGGCGCTGCCCATGCCGCGTTCGCTCATCCCGTGGGGGCAGCCGAAATTCAGCTCGACCCCGTCACAGCCGGTGTCGATCACGCGCGACAGGATGTCTTTCCAACTGTCTTCGTTCACCGGGACCATCAGGCTGGCGATCAGCGCATGGTCCGGGTAGTCGCGTTTGACGCGGGCCATTTCATCAAGGTTGGTTTGCAAGGGACGGTCGGTGATCAATTCGATGTTGTTCAGTCCCAACAGGCGGCGGTCGGCGCCCCAGATCGCGCCATAGCGCGGGCCGTTGACGTTGACGACGGGCGGGCCGTCTTCGCCCAGTGTTTTCCACACCACACCGCCCCAACCGGCATCAAAGGCACGGCGGACATTGTATTCCTTGTCCGTCGGCGGCGCCGAGGCCAGCCAGAACGGGTTTGGGGATTTGATCCCGATGAAGTTCGATTCGAGATTGGCCATGTCGCTGATCTCCCTGTGTTTTATCTGTGCTTCAGCCCATCAGGCTGGTGTGAATGTCTTCTGCGGCGTCACGCCCTTCGGCGACGGCGGTCACGGTCAGGTCATCGCCCCCCGCTGCGCAATCGCCGCCTGCCCAAACCCCGGCCACGCTTGTGCGGCCCGCGCCCGTGATGGCGATCTTGCGCCCATCGAGTTCGGGCAAGTCATCGCCCTGCAAGGTCTGGCCGATGGCTTTGAACACCTGATCGGCGGCCAATCGGAAAGTCTGGCCCGTGGGTGTCAGGCTGTCGTCGGTGTATTCGAACTCAACCTCGCGCACCGCGCCGTTGCCATGGATGGCCACCGGCTGTGCATTGGTGATAATCCGCACACCTTTGGATGCGGCTAGATCTTGTTCGAAAACGCTGGCGTTCATCCGGTCACGCCCGCGACGGTAGACAAGGCTGACATTCAACGCGCCCAGCAATTTGGCCTGAACGGCGGCATCTACGGCGGTCATGCCGCCGCCGATCACCACGACATCGCGGCCAACGGCCAGCTTGGCCAAATCGCTGGCTTGCCGCAGGTCGGCGATGAAATCCACGGCGTTTTCGATGCCGTCTTTGTCTTCGGCCGCAAGCCCAAGCGCGTTGACACCGCCAAGGCCGAGGCCAAGAAAAACCGCATCATGATCGGCCTTGAGCTGCTCAAGTGTCACGTCGCTGCCAAGGCTTTTACCGTTTTCCATGGTGATTCCGCCGATTTGCAGCAGCCAATCGACCTCGCGCTCGGCAAAGCTATCGACTGATTTGTAGGCGGCGATGCCGTATTCGTTCAGCCCACCGGGTTTTGGGCGAGCGTCGTAAATGGTGACGTCATGGCCGTGCATGGCCAGACGGTGGGCGCAGGCCAGCCCGGCCGGTCCGGCCCCGACAACCGCCACTTGTTTGCCTGTCCGCACGGCGCGGGCAAAGGGGTGTTTGCCTTGCTCCATCAGCGTGTCGGTTGCGTAGCGTTGCAACTGGCCGATCAACACTGGCTTGCCTTCGGCGGCTTCGCGCACGCAGGCCTGCTCGCACAAGGTCTCCGTGGGGCAAACCCGCGCGCACATACCTCCCAGAATATTCTGGTCCAAAATGGTTTCGGCGGCGGCTTCGGGCGTGCCGGTGGCGATCTGCCGAATAAACAGCGGTATGTCGATCTCGGTCGGGCAGGCGGTGATGCAGGGCGCGTCATGGCAGAAATAACACCGGTCTGCGGCGACCAATGCTTCATGATCGTCAAGACGCGGATGCAGATCACCGAAGTTTTCATCATAGGCGGCGGCATCCAGCCGCCCGGCCTTGATGCCTGGGGTCAATGCGGTGTCACTCACGAGGGCCTCCATTTGCTAACTTTCTAGGAGGCAGTATTCCACGGAATTTATTTTTATCAAACGGTAAAAATTCAGCGGAAAATATATTTGTTTTGCAGGGCCTTGGCTGGCCCTGCGCATGAATTTCAATGATTTGGGTCTGGCTGCGGCGGCTGTCAGCGCGACTTTTCGTGGTCGAAACGTTGCCGCGCGATGGATTCGTTGCGCTCGGCTTTTTGCTGATCGGCAAGGGCTTGTTCGACATAGTCCAAATGCGCGATGACAGCTGCGCGGGCGGCCTCGCCGTCACGGGCCTGAAGCGCGATATTGATCGCCCTGTGCTGGTCCAGCAATGCGCCGCGCGTGGTGCGCTGTTTGAACATGACCTGACGGTTGTAGAATACACCCTGCTGCAGCAACTCGAACATCGATCGCATCATATGCAGCATGACCACGTTATGACTGGCCTCAATGATGCCCATGTGAAATTCGGCATCAAGGCGGGCCTCGTCCTTTGAATTGGGTTTGGTATGCGCGGATTCCATTTTGTCGAAAACGGCCTGAATGACTTTCAGATCAGTATTGGACGCAAGTCGCGCCGCACGCTCGGCGGCCAAGCCTTCCAGATCGCGGCGAAAGGCGATGTAGTCGAACACAGCTTCATCATGGTCGGCGAACAAACGGACCAGCGCGGGTGAAAATGAGCTGCCCAAAACGTCGGCTACGAAAATACCGGCACCCGCGCGGGTCGACAATAACCCCTTGTCTTGCAATTCGGCCACAGCCTCGCGCAGCGACGGGCGCGACACGCCCAATCGGTCGGCCAGTTCCCGTTCGGACGGCAGCCGTTCACCGGGCCGAAGTATGCCGCGAAGGATCAGTTTTTCAATTTGCCGTGTGACGGCGGTCGATAGTTTTTCGGGCGTGACTCTTTCAAACGGCATGGTGCAGTCCTGTTGTAACTGGTCAGATCATATGACCAGCCTTGTACCCCGGCAAGCCCACCATTGGTCTGCTGTGCTGACCATCAAAGGTTGGCGCGCAGAGCTTGAGCGGTCAATGCGGCAGCGCCAAGGCGACAGCGCCCACAACGATCAGGCTCAGCGCCCACAGGACATCAAGATTAAACCAGCTTTTCTTGAGAAATGTCAGCCCCAGCCAGTGATACACACCCATGGCGACCGCCCCGCCCGAACCGGCCATGGCCAATGTATGAACCACAGCCACGCCTGCCGCGCGGCCCGCGTCGCCGGCCATCAAGCTGGCGGCTGCCGCGTGGCCCATATCCTGCTCAGCCGTGGCGCAAATGCCAAGGTAAATCGGCACCAGCATCAGCCCCGCACCATGCGCCATGGCGGCCAGAAAAGACCATAGCGCCAGCCGCGATGGCGGCACACGCGCCAGAAATCGCGGGTGGCGCCGGTTGATCAGCAGATACACCCCCAACCCGATGACCAGCAGCGCCGCCCCGACGCGCAGTTGATACTGCCATTCCACAAGCGCCACCATCAGCGAAAACGGAAACAGCACCACGGCCATTGCAATAAGGTGCCCCGCCGCAAGCGCCAAAAGCGCCTTGTAAAGCGCGCCTGTTCCACGCTCCATCAGCGCGGCAGAGACCGCCAGCGGCCAGCCCATGCCGGGATTGACGCCGTGATATATACCCGAGGCCACAACGGCCCCCCAAAGGGCCGTTGCGGTGTTTGCTTCCTCCATGCGTCAGACGGAGGGGTAGCAGAAACTGTCGGTCGAGCAGTCCCCGCCTTCGAGCCTGATTTGATGTGCGCGGTAGCCCTTGGGGAAGTCGATGTAGAAATCCGGATCTAGCGTCAGGCCGCCATCCTTGCCGACATGGGCCATGACCATTTGGCCGCCTTCGTCCTCGGGGTAAAACTGATCGTCCCAAGACGAGTAGAGCGAGTTGGTCCAATACACCCGTTTGCCATCGCGGCTGATTTCCACCATTTGCGGGCCAAAGGCGAAATCGCGCCCGTTGGGATGCTTGGTATCGGCCACGACGCCGCCCAATTCGACCTTGCCCGCAAGCGTCGGGTTCATCGGGTCGGTGACATCGTATTGGCGCATCTCGCCGGTGCCCCAGCAGGCGACGTAAAGGTATTTGTCATCAAGGCTCAGGTCGATATCGGTGACCAGAGGCGGCACCGCTTCGAAGCCTTTCAAAAGCTCTGGCAGATCCTCCGCTGCCGCCGGTTGCGGCGGGATCGTGGCGGTTTTCTTGGCGTCGAATGTGCCGTCTTCCTTGCGCCACCATGTCCAGATTGATCCTTCCAGTGTCTGTGTGTCCACAACCACACCACAGAAGCCGTATTCCTTGGCCGGGTCGTGGGCGGGGCGGATTTCCAGGGCCATCTGGTGGTTTTCACCAAAGTCGATCGTCTGGATGTTCTTGCGCGCCCGCAAATCCCAGAAATGGATGCTATGGCCGTATTTGTTGGCCAGCAGGTCTTCGGGGACGATGCCGTTTTCGTATTGCGGCGGAAGACCCCATTCGGAACTGACCATGTAGTTGCGCGGCAGGTTCCACCAGAAATCATACTGTTTGTCCTGCACGCCGCGGTCCATTTCATAGCGGCCAAGAATGTCGAAGGTTTCGCAATCCATGATGAACATGCCCGGCGGGCCATCGGTGCCATCCTCGCCGCCACCGCCCAATGTGGACACGTAAATCCCCTCGGGGCCGCAATGGATGGTGTGGGGCCGGGAATAGCCGGTTTTCGCAAATACTTCTTCGGGTTCAATGATCTTGTGAATCTTGGCCTTCAGCGGTTCTTTGACGTCGATGATGTAAATCCGGCTGGAGCGGATGCCGGGGATGATCAAATAGCGACGCTCCAGAAAGGCGTGCCCGGTCAGCGGAGACAGCGCCGACGAACATGCATTCCAGCCGAAATGATGAAACTCGTCGCCCGTATTGGGCATGATCACCTGATGCACGATCTGCCCGTATGTTTTGGACTTTGGGTCGACATCAACCACCGCCAGACCGTCAGGTTGGCTTCCGTCGGGGCTTAGCATCAGGGTAAAGGCCAGCGTTTCGGCGGGGGCCTCCATCGCCATTTTCGGTGTCGCGTGAAAGGTGGGGTCCGGTCTTAGATTCATGTGAAATTCCTCCCTTGAGGGGGCGCCCTTTTGCACTGGGTTATAGCCCCTGCGGCAAAGCGTCTCACAGAATCAAATGTCTGACAAATAAAATTTCACCCATAGGATGTGACCCGCAAGAAACGTGCGTTCTTGCAAGTCGCCAAGGGCCGGGAAATTCGTTTAGAATTCCACCCCGATCTGGGCCTTAATTCCGGCACGGAAGGGGTGTTTGACCAGCTCCATCTCGGTCACCAGATCGGCGATTTCGATCAGGTCATCCTTGGCGTTTCGACCGGTCAGGACAACGTGGGTCATGTGCGGTTTTTCTTCGGCTAAAAACTGCACCACGTCGTTGATATCCAGATAATCATAGCGCAGGGCGATATTGATCTCGTCCAGCAACACCATCTTGTTGGTCTCGTCGCGGATCAATTCCTTGGCCTTTTCCCATGCCGCTTGCGCCATTTCGATATCGCGGTCGCGGTCTTGGGTTTCCCAAGTGAAACCTTCGCCCATAGTGTGGAAACTGCAAATGTCCGAGAATTTGGACAGGATCATATCCCGCTCGCCGGTGCTCATTCCGCCTTTGATGAACTGCACCACGGCGCATTTCATATCATGTGCAATACAGCGAAAGATCATCCCGAAGGCCGCGCTGGATTTGCCCTTGCCCTTGCCGGTATGCACAATGATCAGACCCTTTTCATCGGTCTTGGTGGCCATGATCTTGTCTCGGGCGGCCTTTTTCTTGGCCATTTTGGCGGCGTGGCGGTCGCTGTCGTCGGTCATGTGGCGGGTTTCCCTTTCATTGGAACAGACCCAAGACATAAGGCGCAATCAAGGCGGTTAGCAAGGCATTCAAGCCCATTCCGATCCCGGCAAAGGCCCCTGCGGTTTCGTTCACCTGAAAGGCGCGCGCCGTGCCGATGCCATGCGCGGCGGTGCCCACGGCAAACCCGCGTGCGCGCCAATCCCGGATGCGTAGGGTGTTCATCAGCGGTGTGACAACAACCGCCCCTATGATGCCGGTCAGGATCACAAGTGCGGCAGTTAGCGTTGGCAGGCCGCCAAGTTGTTCGGCAATGCCGATGGCCACGGGCGCGGTTGTGGATTTCGGCGCAAGCGAGGCCAGTGTCGCGCCCTCAACCCCAAGCGCCTGGGCGATCCAAAGGGCCGACACCACCGCCGTGCCCGACCCAACGATCAGCGCGCCCACCATCGGGATCACCGCCCGGCGCACATGGTGCAGGTTGGAATAAAGCGGCCCGGCCAGCGCCACCGTGGCCGGCCCCAGCATAAAATGCACAAACTGCGCGCCTTCGAAATAGGTGGCGTAGGGGGTTTGCGTTGCCCACAGAACCGCCGCCAGCAGCAGCATCGCCACAAGCACCGGGTTGACCAGCGGGTTTTGCCGGCTCATGCGGTAGGCCCCGTCCCCAATCAGGTAAGCGATCAGCGTGGCCGTCAGCCACAACAGCGGCCCTTGACTCAGATAGGACCAGATATCGGGCAGGTCTGTCATGGGCTATCGCCCTTGTTCCCGGTCAGGCGGGCCAGCCCGACAAAGGTCAACGCCCCAGCCGCCAGCGCCAAAATCGTGCTGCCGACAAGCGCGGCCATCAAGGCCACGCCGGACTGGCCTAATGCATCCGCATGGCTGATCACGCCGACACCCGCCGGGACGAATAACAGCGACAGATGTTGCAAAATGCCCTGTGATGTTGGCAGGACGCGCTGCGCCAAGGCAGGCCGGATCAGGAAGGCCGCCAGCAACAGCGCCATACCGATCACTGGCCCCGGCACAGGCAGGCTTGCGGCGCGGGCAATCACCTCGCCAATCAGCTGAAAGCCCAGAATCACGGCGAGATTCAGGATCATATGCGCCCCTTTCCCCTAGCGGTCAGCGGTCAGCATAGACCGGGCCTGAGAATTAAAAAAGGGCCGTCGGGGCAGGGCGGCCCTTTGCAATAAATGATGCAGCGCGGGGCTGAGAGGCGCTCAGGGTAACACGATGACAAGGATCCGGCGCACGAAGATTCCTTCGGGAGCTGAGCGCAATCAATGTCGGCTGTGCGGGACGGAGTGGACATTGCCCCTGCGCGGAATCGAGGGCCGCAGGCCCGCCGCGCATCGCCGGGCCGCCCCCACGGCACGGCGATTCGGTTGGTCTTGGCGTATAGATCAAACGTTACGCGCCAGCTCTGCGATAAAGTGCAAAAGCTCTTGGGGTAGATCGCCGCACTGCGGCCCGGCGATGCGCGGCTATACGACAAGGGCTCGAAGCGGTCATTAAGCTCCGAGCCCCTAGCGAAATGTGCATCATTTACTGCAAGCGACTGGCCGGGCAGGGCGGCCCTTTTAGCCGTTGCTGTGGGGTCTGGTCATTCCGCCGCCACCGGCGCGGGTGTTCC
>DATFJQ010000275.1:0-5871 GCA_035269125.1 Roseovarius sp. | reverse complement strand
CGGAACACCTGAAGCGATTGCGACAGCACCGGCGCGCCCCCCGTCAGGGTGGGCAGAACCCCGGCCAGCATTGCATTGAAGATCGACGGAACCCCGGCCATCACATAGACGTTTTCGATGATAAACCCCGGCGCGGCGCTGATCGGGTTGTCGATCAGGGTGGCCCCGTCGGGAATGCGCGCCATGCGCAAGCGGGCCTCGTTCAACTCCAGCCCCTGCCGATCATAATGCGATTGCAGAACGGCGCGCGCATCGTCGCGCACCGAAATGGGCCGATCAAAGGCGCGGGCGACGTTTTCGGCAGTGATGTCGTCATGCGTCGGGCCAATCCCGCCGGATGTGAACACATGGTCATAGGCGGCGCTCAGGGCCTGCACGGCCTTGGTGATCGCGTCGGCGTCGTCGCTGACGACGCGCACCTCGGTCAAGGCGATGCCATGGCTGGTCAGTTCCTTGGCCAGATGGTTCATGTTGGCGTCGCGCGTGCGGCCCGACAGGATTTCATCCCCGATGACAAGCATGGCGGCGGTGGGGTTCGGCATTTGGGCGGCTCCTTGTATCAGGTGTCAGGATCGGTATAGGCCTGTCGCCATGCGCTTTCAAACCCCCCTTGTGCCCGCCACGCTGATCCGCCGCTATAAACGCTTTCTGGCGGATATCCGGCTGGACGACGGGCAAGAGGTGACAGCCCACTGCGCCAACCCCGGTTCGATGATGGGGCTGGCCGAGCCGGGGATGCGCATCTGGGTCGAGCCGAATGACGACCCGCGCAAAAAACTGAAATACGGCTGGCGCCTAGTGGACCACGCAAACGGGCATTTCACCGGCGTTGACACATCAGTGCCGAACCGCGCGCTGCGCGCGGCGCTTGAGGCGGGCGAGGTGCCCGGGCTGGACGGCTATGAACACCTGCGCGCCGAGGTGAAATATGGAGAAAACAGCCGGATTGATTTCCTTTTGCAGGGCGCGGGGCGGCGGGATGCCTATGTCGAAGTGAAATCCGTGACGCTGATGCGGCAGCCGGGGCTGGTCGAGTTTCCCGACAGCGTGACATCGCGCGGCGCCAAGCATCTGGCCGAATTGGCGCAGATGGCGCGCGCGGGGCACCGGGCGGTGATGCTGTATCTGATCCAGCGCACCGATGCGCAGACATTTGCATTGGCCGCCGATATCGACCCGGCCTATGCCGCCGCGTTCGAGGCCGCCCGAGACGCCGGTGTCGAGGCACTGGCCTTTGACACGGTGATCAGCCCCGAGGGCGTGGCATTGGGCCGGACCCTGCGCTTGGCATAAAGTGGCGCTGGTCAAGCCATGTCAGGGCTTGCTAGAACAGGCCCATGACACACAGTCTACGCCCCCGTTTCGCGGTCATCGCCTTGTTCATACTGGCCGTTGCCCTGTGCGCCGCTGGTATCTGGCGCTATGGCTATGGCCAAGCGCTGGACCAGTTGGACAAGCAGGGCAAATCCGATCTGGCACTGGCCGCCGACCGCTTTACCGGGCAATTGCGCCGCTATCAGGAACTTGCCGTTTTGATGGCCGAACACCCAAAGCTGATCGCGCTGCGCGCCGGGGAACCTGCTGCTGATGCCCACCACCTGCTGCTCGACGCCGCAGACAAGACCGGCGCGATGGGCCTGCTTTATGCCGCGCCCGATGGCCGGGTTCTGGCGCGCGCGGGCGATGCGCCTGCGCACCTGCGCGACAGCGACTATTTCGCGCGCGCGCTGCAAGGCGCGCTTGGTCAAGGCTATGGCCTTTATGGGCAAGGCGGGCAACGGGCCTATGTCTATGCCGCCCCCGCGTTTGACGCGGACGGCACGGTGCGCGGGGTGCTGGTGGTGCTGATCGACATCGCCGAGTTGGAATGGGATTGGATCGGCGGTCAGCCACCGGTTTTTTTCACAGATACGCGGGGGCAGGTCTTTGTTTCGAACCGGTCCGAGTTGCTGTTTTGGCAGACAGTGCCCGATGGCGCGGGGTTGCGCCCCAGCGGCGGTAATATTCCTGTGTTTCGGGCCGGTGACCTTGGCGGGCACGAGCTTTGGCAGATGGAGTGGGGGGATTACCTGCCCAAGCGCGCCCTGCATCTGACCCGCGATCTGCCGATGATCGGGATGACCGGGCATGCCCTACTGGATGTGCAGCAGGCGCGATGGGTGGCAGGCTTGCAGGCCAGTGTGTTCGCGGTGATCTGTCTGGCGTTTGGGGGCCTGTTGTTTCAGGCGGCTGAACGGCGGCGCGTTCTGGCCCGCGCCAATGCGCGTCTGGAACATCGCGTGGCCGAGCGCACTGCCGAATTATCCGGTGCCAATACCGCGCTGCGCCGCGAAATTACCGAACGGCAAGAGGCCGAGGCAGCCCTGAAAAAAGCCCAAGACGATCTGGTGCAGGCCGGCAAGCTGAGCGCGCTTGGCCAGATATCCGCCGGGATCAGCCACGAACTGAACCAGCCTTTGATGGCGATCCAGCAATTCGCCGAGAACGGCAGCACCTTTCTGGCGCGCGGCGACAGCGACAAGGCGGGCGACAACCTAAGCCGGATCGCTGCTCTGGCGGCGCGGGCGGCCCGGATCATCCGCAACCTGCGCGCCTTCGCCAAACAAGAAAGCGAGCCTGTGGGCTGTGTCGATATCGTGGCGGTGGTCGATCAGGCATTGGAGCTGACCGAAGCGCGGCTGCAGCGTGACGCGATCACCGTGAACTGGGATCGCCCGGACAAGGCGGTGCATGTGCAAGGCGGCGAGGTGCGATTGGGGCAGGTGATGATCAACCTGATCTCGAACGCAGCCGACGCCATGGCCGAAAGTCCGCAAAAGCGTATCGCGATCACCGTACAGGCGGGCGATCCCGTTGTGGTCGAGGTGGCCGATACCGGCCCCGGCATTGACGAGCCGGAAAAGATTTTTGACCCGTTCTATTCCACCAAAGAGGTTGGCGCGTCCGAGGGCATGGGGCTGGGCCTGTCGATTTCCTACGGTTTGGTGCAAAGCTTTGGCGGACAGATCAAGGGCCGCAATACACCCGAGGGCGGCGCGGTCTTGCAGGTCGAACTTGAGCGCTGGCCCGACCTGTCGCAAGGGCCAAAACCCGGCCCCGACACGGAGGCCGCCGCATGAGCGATACGCCAGACACCATTTTGGTTGTCGATGATGACGCCGCCGTGCGCGAGGCGCTGACCCAAACGCTGGATCTGGCCAATTTGCGTGCTGTCCCAGTGGGCTCATTCATCGAGGCCAAAGACCATATCGCAGCAAGTTTTGGCGGTGTGGTTCTGTCGGATATTCGTATGCCAGGGCGCGACGGATTCCACCTGCTGGGCCATGCGCAGACAGTGGACCCGGACTTGCCGGTGATCTTGCTGACTGGCGAAGGCGACATTCCCATGGCGGTCGAGGCGATGGGCCAAGGTGCATTTGATTTCCTTGAAAAGCCCTGTGCGGCGGATGATCTGTTGCCGGTGTTGCACCGGGCGTTGCAAACCCGCGCGCTGGTGCTTGAAAACAGGCGTCTGAAGTCACAGTTGGAAACCGGCGACCCGGCGGCACGGATGCTGCGCGGCACCTCGCGCATCGCCGATGATTTGCGCGCACGGGTGCGCGCGGCGGCGCGCAGCGGGGCCGAGGTTCTGGTCACAGGACCGCCCGGGGCGGGCGTGTCTAAGGTGGCCGAGGTGCTCCATTTGATGTCAGCCTATGCCGGGGGGCCATTTGTCAAAAGACCGGCTGCTGAATTGGATACCAGCGCACTGCAAGATGCGTTGGCCGCCGCCGAAGGGGGCAGCCTGTTTCTGGACGAAATCGCGGCCCTGCCCCGGTCTGCGCAATACGCATTGTCAGAGCGGATTGAGGCCGGAGCGCAGGCGCGGCTGATTGCCGGGTCCACCGCCGATTTGCCCACCGCGATGCAATCGGGGCAGTTGAACCCCGAGCTTTATTATCGGCTGGACGTGATGCCGGTGCGCATCCCGGCCCTGTCGGAACGGCCCGAAGATATTCCGGTGCTGTTTCGTCATTATGTCGCACAGGCCGCCGAACAAGCAGGCCTGCCAATGCCCGAGCTGTCCTCAGATCATATGGCGGCGCTGATGGCACAGGACTGGCCCGGCAACACCCGATCCCTGATGAGCGCGGCAATGCGGTTTGTGCTGGGCATGCCCGAAGACACGCAAGATACCACCGAGCTGGGGCTGGCTGAGCAGATGGCGCGGGTCGAACGCTCATTGCTGATCGCCGCATTGGGACGGCAGAACGGGCGCGCGTCCGAGGCTGCCAAGACGCTGAAATTGCCGCGCAAGACATTTTACGACAAACTTGCGCGCTATGGCATCAAGCCCGAGGATTACCGGCGAGAGTGAGGCCGGTCTTGCGCGGGTGGTGCGCAGTGCCGATATCAGCTGGCATCCCTTAGCATAACGAAAATCAAACCCGGTGCATGGACGGGCCGTCTTCCCGACTCACTGTGCGGTTTTTCGCACAACTTGTGGCCGCTATGTGCGAGTTCCCGCACAATGCTGCCACGCAGCATCCCCTCGCCCTCCTGAAAAACCCATCAAGGTATTGATTTTATTACGGGTTCCGAAACCTTCCATTTTTTAATCGTCATGACTTGAGCGAATACCCGCCATACGGAAACATACCGGTGTCGCGCCGGATCAGGCGCCGATTGCAAACGTCTCAATATAGGGAGGAGACACCATGAAATTCCTGACCGCAGCCGCCACGGCCGTGGCCCTGACCATCTCTGCCGGGGCGGCAAGCGCCGCCTGCGACGATGGTGAGATCGTCGTAAAGTTCAGCCACGTCACCAACACGGACAAGCACCCCAAGGGGATCGCCGCGTCGCTGCTGGAACAGCGCGTGAACGACGAAATGAACGGCACCATGTGCATGGAGGTTTTCCCGAACTCCACGCTGTATAACGACAACAAGGTGCTGGAAGCGATGTTGCAGGGCGACGTTCAACTGGCCGCCCCGTCGCTGTCGAAGTTCGAGAAATTCACCAAACAATTCCGCCTGTTCGACCTGCCGTTCATGTTCAACGACATTAACGCGGTTGACGCATTCCAAGCCTCTGAATCGGGTCAGGAGATGCTGGATTCAATGCAGCGTCGTGGCTTGCAGGGTCTGGCCTATTGGCACAATGGCATGAAGCAGATGTCGGCCAACGTGCCGCTGATCGAGCCGTCCGATGCCAACGGTCTGAAATTCCGGGTGCAGTCCTCGGACGTTCTGGTTGCTCAGATGGAAGCCATCGGCGGCAGCCCCCAGAAAATGTCCTTCTCCGAGGTGTATGGTGCCTTGCAACAGGGCGTTGTTGATGGCCAGGAAAACACTTGGTCGAACATCTATGGCAAGAAGTTCTTTGAAGTTCAGGACGGGATCACCGAAACCAACCACGGTGTGATCGACTATCTGGTCGTCACCAATATCGACTGGCTGAACGGTCTGGACGCGGATGTGCGTGAACAGTTCCTCACCATCCTTGGTGAAGTGACGCAAACACGTAACAGCGAATCCACCCGGGTGAACCAGGAAGCCAAGCAGGCGATCATCGACGCCGGTGGCGAAGTCCGCCAATTGACCCCCGAACAGCGTGCCAAATGGGTTGAAGCGATGAAACCCGTCTGGGACCAGTTCAAAGACGATGTGGGTCAAGACAACATCGACGCGGCTCAGGCGATCAACGCCAGCATGTAAGCCGCTCTGCGCATGACAGCGCAGTGCTTCAGGGCGGGCCATAACCGCATGGCCCGCCCTTTTTGCAACCACAGCCGGGAGGGGAAACAATGCAAACCCGTCACAGCCTGACGGACAGGGTCGAGGAAAACCTGATCGCCGCGCTTCTTGGTCTGATGACCTTGGTGACCTT
>DATFJQ010000274.1:0-9669 GCA_035269125.1 Roseovarius sp. | reverse complement strand
TCAGGTCTGTGGCGTGCTGGCGTGCGATGTCGATGACGGATTGATGGCCCAGATGCACACCGTCAAAATTTCCGATGGCGACAGAGGCGCCCCGGTTGGCTTGATCCAGATAGTCGAAGTCGCGAACAATTTGCATGGCGCAGGCCTAGCCCCAACTGAAGTGCGGTGCAAGCGGGAGGCGGCGACGATCAGTCGGTCAGATCACGCGGCACGATGAAATCAACGGTCTGCCCGGCCCCAGGGGCCAGCTCATCCCATTCGGTGATGGCGAAATCGGCGATCAGGGTGGCCCCGGTCGGGTAATCATCAAAGCGGTCATGTGCGGGCGGCGTGGCGACAAGCGCATCGGCAAAGGCCGCGATGCCGGGGTTGTGGCCCAACATCAAAACGGTTTGCCCGGTGGCCGCGCGCAACGCCTTGAGCATGGTGGCGGGGCTGGCATGATACAGCGCGTCGGAAAATTGCGCCGGCGCGTCCAGCCCCAGCCTGTCACACGTTTCGCGCGTGCGCACAGACGAAGAGCTGAGAACCTGATCAGGCAAATAGCCCCACGCGCGCAACCAATCCCCCAAAGCCGTGGCCGAGCGTTGGCCACGGCCATTCAGCGGGCGGGCATGATCGGGCTGTGTGGGGTCGCCCCAACTGGATTTCGCGTGCCGCATGAGAATCAGTCGCCGGGTCATTTGAATGCTCGCATATGAAAGGCCGATTGCGCCTCAAGCCTGCCATGGTTTTGGCTGACGGGGCAAGCGCGGCGCGCCGCACAGCCGCGCGACAGGCAGTCATTGCCGGGGCGGTCCAGATCGGCTTTGCAGGCGGCCACGTCATAGCCTTGCGGGGACAAGGCATCGACGGGGCAGGCCGACACGCACGGGCGCGATACGCAACTGTCGCACGGGTTGGGCGGCGGCGGTGGCAATGCGATCTTGTGGGCAAAGCCAAGCGCGCCACGGTAAGATACCATTAGACCCGCCGCGTCATGCACCATCAGCCCCACGGGTGAAACATGCGCGCGCCCGCTGTCCAAGGCCCATTGCAGGAACGGTTGCCATGGCGGGCCGCCGAAGGGGAAATACGCCTGCGCGCCAAGGTCATGCGCCAGCCCGTCGATCACGCGCGTTGACCAACGGTCCAGCGGATCGGGCTGGCCGTCTTGATATTCGGGGCTGGCGGTGAATTGTGGCCAAAACCCCGGTTCACGCGGGCCAAGCAGGATCAGGGTTTCGATACCCGGCGGCAGGCTGTTGGCCTGTGTCACGCCCCCGAAGATATCCAGCCCTGCGGCATGGGCGGCTTGGGTGATCCGGGAAAGGGTGGCCCCGGTCATTTCGGGCGGATCAGCGAGCCTGCGCCGTGCTCGGTGTAAAGCTCCAGTAGCACGGCATTGGGCGCGCGGCCATCAAGGATGACCACGGCGCGCACCCCGCCTTCGATCGCGGCAAGGGCGGTTTCGGTTTTCGGAATCATGCCGCCCGCGATGGTGCCGTCCTTGGTCATTTCGCGAATCTGGTCGGCTGTCAGTTCGGTCACCACCTCGCCCGCCGCATCGCGCACCCCGTCGATATCGGTCAGCAGCAGCAGCCTGTCCGCCTTGAGCGCGGCGGCAACGGCCCCGGCAGCAGTATCGCCGTTGATATTATAGGTTTCCCCGTCGCGGCCGGTGCCCAAGGGGGCGATCACCGGTATCGCATCGTCGCGGAACAGGGTGTGCAAGATCGCCGGATCAACCTCTGACGGCTGACCGACAAGGCCAAGTGCGGGGTCGGCGGGATCACATTTGATAAGGTTGGCGTCTTTGCCTGACAGGCCCACCGCGCGGCCCCCTTGCGCGTTGATCGCCTGCACGATGCGCTTGTTGACCCGGCCCGACAAGACCATTTCCACAACCTCCATGGTTGCGGCGTCGGTCACGCGCTTGCCGCCGACGAAATCGGATTTAATATCCAGCTTTTCCAGCATCTCGTTGATCATCGGCCCGCCGCCATGCACGATCACCGGGTTCACCCCCACCTGCCGCAGCAGCACCACATCGCGGGCGAAAGTTTCCATCGCCTCGTCGCTGCCCATGGCATGACCGCCGAATTTGATCACGACCACGGCGCCGTCATAGCGTTGCAGATAGGGCAAAGCCTCGGATAGGGTGCGGGCGGTGGCGATCCAATCGCGGTTCATATCACGTTTCTTCATCTTGGCTGTCCTTCGGGTCCGTCCGGTTATGGGGGCAACCGCGATGGCCTTCAAGGGGGGATTGATTTGTGCGCCTCAGACCTTGGTGGCCGAGACAGGCGGGGTGACGGCGCGGCGCTTCAGACGGGCCTCGCGCCAACTGATGAAACTGATCGATCCGACGATCACCAGACCGCCCAAGACAACGAACAGATCAAAGCCTTCGTCGAACACCAATGCGCCCAACAGCACCGCCCAGACAAGCTGCAAGAAGGTGACAGGCTGTGTCACCGCCAACGGTGCCGCGCGAAACGCAAGCGTCATGGTGTAATGCCCGGCGGTGGCAAAACAGGCCACACCCGCCAGAATGGCCAGTTCAGACCATGTGGGCGTGACCCAGTTCATGGCGGCCAGCGGCGCAAGGCCGATGGTGACCGTGATCGACAGCATCGCCACCACGATCCCGGCGCTGGACTGGGCCGAGGCGCGTTTGGCGATCAGATAGGACGCGCCAAAGAACAGGGCGGTGAACAGCATCGCCAGATGGCCGGGGCCAACCTCGCGAAAGCCGGGGCGCAGGATGATCAGCGCCCCGATCAGCGCGGCGACCACGGCCATGATCCGCCGCAGCGCCAGTGTTTCGCCCAGAAACAACGCTGCGCCAAGCGTGACATAGACCGGCGACAGGTAGTTCATGGCGGTCACATCGGCGATGGGAATGCGCGCCATGGCATAAAACCATAGCGCCACCGCCACCGTATGCGCCACACCCCGGCCGATGAAAAGCGTCCAAGTCGGGCGGTCAAACCGGGCGCGGCGCAATTGCCCCAGCACCGGCAGCAAAAAAACAAGGCCCAGAAGATAGCGCAAAAATGCCGCCTGCGGGGCGGGAACGCGGGTGCCAAGGAATTTGACCATGGCCGTCACCCCAACAAACATCAGGCCGGTGACCACCATCCAAAATATGCCCCATCCGGGGCGTGTTGTTTGAGCTTCCATGCCCGCATTAACACTGCCCCATCCGGGAATGTCGAGCAGGTATGCGGCACAAAACCTATCGGCTTCGCAGATGCTTCAGCAAGGTTTGTGAGGGGTAGCCATCAGCGGGCACGCCAATGGATTTCTGAAAGGCCCGGATCGCGTTGACCGTATTCGGCCCGGCGATTCCGTCGATTTTTTCCAGCGGATAGCCCTTGCGCCGCAACAAGCGCTGCATCTGCTTGCGCTCATCAAAGCTGAGCGGCGTATAGCCGCGCGGCCAGCTGGCCTGAATGGCCGGGCCGCCGACAATCCGATCGCCAAGGTGGCCCACGCCAAGCGCATAGGAATCGGCATTGTTGTAGCGTTTGATCACATCGAAATTGGCAAATACCATGAATGACGCGCCTTGCGGGCCTGCCGGTTGCAGGATGCGCGCCGCGCCATAGTCGCGCACGGGCTGGCCATTGATCCCGACAACGCCCCGCGCCGCCCAGTCCGAGGGCATACGCTTGGTGGCGCCAAAGGACGCGCCACGCGGCGCCTGCACCTCAACGCCCCACGGCATGCCTTCGCGCCAGCCGAACCGTTTGAGATAGGCCGCCGTCGAGGCCAACGCATCGGTTGGATCGTCCGACCAGACATCGCGCTTGCCATCGCCGGTGAAATCCACCGCGTAGGCCTCATAGGACGTTGGAATAAACTGTGTATGGCCCATCGCCCCGGCCCATGACCCTTTCATGTCGCGCGGGTCCACATCGCCATTTTGCAGAATTTTCAACGCCGCGATCAGTTGTTTTTCGAAAAACGCGCCGCGCCGCCCATCATAGGCCAGCGTCGCCAAAGCGTCGATCAAGGGGATATCGCCGCGCCGTTCGCCATAGGTGCTTTCCATGCCCCAGACAGCGGTGACCACCTCTTTTTCAACGCCGTAATGCGCCTCGATCCGGTCCAGCGCGCGGCGATAGCGGCGCAGCGCTTTTTTGCCGTTGTCCACGCGCACCGGGCTGACCGCATTATCCAGATAATCCCAGATTTCGGATTTGAATTCCGATTGGTTGCGGTCCTTGTGCACAACATCAGGCCGGTATTGCGCGTCGCGAAATGCCGCATCGAAAACCCGCGTGCGGATGCCTTGGGATACCGCGCGCCCGCGAAAGCCGTTGATCCAGCTGTCAAATGCCGCGTTCGAGGTCGAGACCCTTTCAACTTGCACATTGCTCGCGCGTTTCAGGTCCGCCGGGCGCAAGACGGGGCGCAGGCTGCGGATTGGTCCATCAACCGAGATGACAACAATATCCGGCCCCATCGTGCCGGGCCGCACCTGCGGCCTGAGCGAGGCTTCAACCGCTGCGGCATGGGCAGCTGCCCCTATGAAAATACCTGCGATTGCCGTGCAGAAACCACTTATACGCATTGCTCGACCCTGCTTTTGCTTTTGGGTGATCTTAGCCTGAACGGACAAGATTCAAAAGCAGTGATGCAACAATGCAGGCGGTGATGTGCCGATTGTTTCGGAAATGAACGCAATCACCGGCGCTTGCGTTCGATCTTGCGTTTCGTCTGTGCGGCTTTGTGTTTCGCTTTTGCCTGTTTGCGGCGCGGTGGCTTGCCGCGCCCGCGCGATGCCCCGCCTTTCGGCATGGTCTTGCCTTCGATGCTGACCAGTTCCAGCGCGATCCCGCCCGTTACTGGCGCGGCCTCGGACAGTTTGACCGTCACCCGTTGGCCAAGGCCGATGGTCAGACCTGTATCAGACCCCATCAGCGTGCCCGCATCCCGGTCAAAATGGAAAAACTCGCGTCCAAGGCTGCGCACCGGGATCAGGCCGTCAGCCCCGGTTTCATCCAACCGCACGAACGCGCCGAACTTGGCGATGCCACTGATCCGCCCGGTGAATTCCTCGCCCACGCGTTCCGACAGGAAAGCGGCAAGGTAGCGGTCATTGGTGTCACGCTCGGCGGTCATTGAGCGGCGCTCGGTGTCCGAGATATGCTGCGCCGTGTTCTCCAGCCGTTCGATGTCTTGCGGGCGCAACCCGTCATCGCCCCAGCCATGCGCCGAAATCAGCGCGCGATGCACCACCAGATCGGCATAGCGGCGAATAGGCGAGGTGAAATGCGCATAAGCCTGCAATGCCAGCCCGAAATGGCCGAAATTGCTGGGGGCGTAATAGGCTTGGGTCATGGCGCGCAGCGTCGACATGTTGATGACTTCGGCATGATCCGTGTCACCTGCCGCGTTCAAAAGCGCATTGAGATGTGCGGTTTTCAGAACCTGACCCTTGGCCAGTGTCAGACCCGCGGCCTCGGCCACGTCGCGCAGGGTTTCCAGTTTTTCCGGCGACGGTTCTTCGTGCACCCGGAACAACAGCGGCGATTTCTTGGCGATCAGGGTTTCGGCAGCGGCCACATTGGCCAGAACCATGAATTCTTCGATCAATTTATGCGCGTCCAGCCGTTCGGCGAAATTGACCGACAACACCTTGCCCTCGTCGCTTAGCACAACCTTACGCTCGGGCAGGTCCAGATTCAGCGGCTGGCGACGTTTGCGGGCGGCCTCAAGCGCGCCGTAGGCGGCGTAAAGCGGGCGGATCACATCGTCCATCAGCGGGCCGCATTGATCGTCGGGCGCGCCGTCGATCGCCGTTTGCACCTGCTGGTAATTTAGCGACGCGGCCGAGCGCATCAGCCCGCGGACGAAATAGTGGCCCACCTTGTCGCCTTGGGCGTTGATCTGCATGCGCAGCGCAAGGCAGGCGCGCGGCACACCTTCGTGCAGCGAACACAGATCGCCCGACAAACGGTCGGGCAGCATCGGCACCACCCGGTCGGGGAAATAGCTGGAATTGCCGCGCTTGCGCGCCTCGCTGTCCAGTGCGCTGCCGGGGGTCACGTAATGCGCGACATCGGCAATCGCCACCCAGATCACGTGCCCGCCGTCGTTCTTGGGGTCGTCATCGGCATGCGCCCAGACCGCATCGTCATGGTCGCGGGCATCCCATGGGTCGATGGTGATAAGCGGCAGATCGCGCAAATCCTCGCGCCCCTTGAGGCCAGCGGGTTTCATCCGGTCGGCCTCGGCGATCACCTCGTCGGGAAATTCATCCGGGATGCCGTGCTGATGAATCGCGATCAACGACACCGCCTTGGGCGCTGACGGGTCGCCCAGACGTTCAAGGATACGCGCGCGCGGCAGGCCCATGCGGCCCTTGGGCCCGGATTGTTCGGCCTCCACCAACTCGCCATCCTTGGCGCCGCCTGTGGCATCCAAGGGCACATGCCATTCCTTGCCATCGCCCTTGTCGATGGGCACAATCCGCCCGCCTTCTTCGCGTTTGCGGAAAATACCCAGAACCTTGCGGGGGTTGGTCCCGATGCGGCGGATCAGGCGGGCGTCGTAATGGTGATCCTCGCCTTTCACCTCTTGCAGGCGGGCAAGGATGCGGTCGCCTTCGCCCAAGGCTGGGTCGCTGGCGCGCGGGATCAGCAGAACAACGGGTTCCACCCCGTCGCCGTGCCATTCCAGCGGCTTGGCCAGCAATTCCCCATCCGAGGTTTGCCCAGACACCTGCAACACGCTGACCGGCGGCAGCTTTTCAGGGTCGCGATAGGTTTTCTTGCGCTTTTCCAGATGCCCCTCTTCCTCAAGCTCTTTGAGCACACGTTTCAGGTCGATCCGCGCAGCGCCCTTGATCCCAAAGGCCTTGGCGATGTCGCGTTTCGAGGTGAGGGTCGGGTTATCGGAAATCCATTGCAGGATCTCGTCTTTGGAAGGCATCTGGCTCATGCGCGTGGCCTAGCACGAAAGCAATTCGGGTGCCATGTCCATAAATGCCCAGATTGCGGGGCTCAGCCATTCTAAGGTATTCAGCCATATTCATCCAGAAGTCATTTATCCAGCAGTCGAGTTTAGTTAGGGAACTCGTGACTAAAATCACAACATCAGTTTAGTCAGCCTTCAAATGGCAACGTGTGATCTTGTTCTTCGTAAGCTTTCCAGCCTCGATCTCGCAGGGCGGTAATATCCCCAAAAACTCCAAATGGTGGTCTAATGTTGAAATTCCCGTGTTGATTCCAGTCATCGAACTGCCTCTCACCACAAGCTACAAGAACTCCATCACTTTCAAAAATACGTTTCTTGAAAACGTCTTCTGCGAATACAGCAACATTGCCAGTACCCGCTTGAATGACACCGTTGTCATTTCTCACGACATTTTTCGGAAACGAGAGATCGTGCGTTTGGTATCGCCCGGATAAGGCAGTTTCACCAGCTGCGATGTCGCCAAGATGGGCGCTTCGGGAAAAGACTTGCACGGATGTCATTACTGTCTCTCCGCCCATTGACACAGGCAAAGTGACACTTCTATTTACAAATACGCTTACGATTGCATGCACACCCCTAGCAGGGGAGTTCCCGGTATTCTGAACTTCAATTTCAAAGACAATTCCATCTTTCTCGTCAATAAAAGCCTTTGCAATTTTGATTGATAGATACGCCCTAACCTGTGCCTGACCGATTTTTCTGGCATCTTGCATCATTTCTCGAGTGGTGTCTAAAGTCTGCTGACTAGCCGTGAGGGTTTTCCAAAGCAGATAAACAGCGATCGCAGATAGAACGGTCATGCTCCATTGAGCGATTGTGTCATATGGGTTTATGAAGGTTGTGATAAACCTGTCCCAAATGCTTATCCATGGATGAGATTGGACATTTTCTCGGATTGAGCTCGCTGCCTCCCCCGACTTATTCACGCGGTAGGCACTCCAGAGGAATAGGTTTAAAATTATCCCACCTCCAGTTAGTAGCCCAATTGCAAATGCTCCGTTTCGATAACCCTTAGACATGACTACGCAAACGCCGCGTGGGATAGTGTGCTGGCGGCGTTCCTCTCTTTCTCACTGATTCCAACATAATCAAGTCTTTCAAATATTTAGGGGTCCGTCACCCTCTCGCCATAGGAAAGAACGCGGCGGCGGGGGCAGCGCCCCCTGCAACAGGGCTTTCAGGTGTCGCGTTCAGGGCAGGTCGGCGGCGGTGTCCACGTCGTTCAGTGTCTCCGCCAGCCCGATGCGCAACCCCGGCAGGCTGGCGATACTGTCGGCCAGTGTGTGCGGGCTGGACCAGCGCACGTCGCGGAACAAACCGGCAGGCGGCGGCGCTGTGCGCTTCATGCCCACCAGCCAAAACCCGCCATCCGGGGCCGGGCCAAACACCGCGTCATTGGCCCCCAGCATGTCAAAGGCCCGCGCCACATGCGCCGGGCCAAGGCCGGGGATATCGCCGCCCACGATACAGACCGGGCCGGGCGGCAAAGTGCGCAGCAGGCGGCCCATCCGATCGCCCAGATCGCCCGGCCCTTGCGCGATGCGCGGCAGATGCGCGGGCCAGACCCGGCTGCGCAGCCCGGCGTGATCAGGCGCCACGGCCAGCACCAGATGCCAGCGCGGATCGTCCAGCCGCCGCAGCAGCCCGGCCACCTGATGGCGAAACCACCACGCCGCGTTCGTCATGCCGATATCGCGGCCCAGCCGGGTTTTGACCCGACCGGGTTGTGGCTCTTTCACCATGACGACAAGCTGGCGGCGGGCTGTTCTCAAAGCGCGCGCTCCATGTCGCGATGCGGAATCCCGGCGTCAAGATACTCGGGCCCGAAGGCGCGAAACCCCAGCTTTTCATAAAATCCGATGGCATGGGTTTGCGACCCAAGACGCGCGCGGGCGATCCCCGGCTGTTGCGCTGCATGGGCAAGGCAGGCGCGGATCAGACCGTCGCCAAGCCCCGCGCCGCGCATCTGTGGCAAAACGCAGACCCGGCCGATTTTGGCGATATCGCCCTTGTAAAGGATGCGGGCACAGCCCGCCGGTTGCCCGTCTTGCCGGGCCAGAATATGGCTGGCCTGATCGTCAAGCCCGTCTTGTTCCTCGGCCAGGCTGACACCCTGTTCGCGGATGAAAACGGCCGCGCGCAGCGCCAGACAGGCCGCGATGTCACCTGTCGGGCCGATATCCTGGGTCATGCGAAATAGTCATGCAGGATGCGGGTGTAGATGTCTTTCAGGCGCGGGATCAGGGCCACTTCGACCCGTTCATCGACCTGATGCATCGTCCGCCCGACAAGACCGAATTCCACCACCGGGCAGTGGTCCTTGACGAAGCGTGCGTCAGATGTGCCGCCAGTGGTCGATAGCGCGGGCGTCAGGCCGGTTTCGGCCTGCACGGCCCGCGCGACCAGATCCGACAATGGCCCCGGCGGGGTCAGGAAACTTTCGCCCGAGACTTTCACGTTCATCTCGCCCGCGATGCCAAACGCTTGCGCCACGCTGTCCAGTTCCGATTGCAGCCAGTCGATCAGCGTGGCGCTGTCATGGGCATCGTTGAACCGGATGTTTACCGTCGCGCGGCACTGCGCGGGGATCACGTTGGTGGCCGGATTGCCGGTGTCGATGGTTACGACGGCCAGTGTCGAGGGATCGAAATGGTCGGTGCCTTTGTCCAACGTATGGCTGGACAGGCGGTCCATCAGCCG
>DATFJQ010000273.1:0-6817 GCA_035269125.1 Roseovarius sp. | reverse complement strand
TCGCCCGCTACGTCAAACCGGTTGTTGGTCTTGGGGCTGTCCTGAATGCGGTGTTCCAGCCACTGCCAAACACGCAGCGGATCGTTGTGGCCGGTCAGCGCCCGTGCAAAGCCCTTGGGGTAGCCAAAGGGGAAATCAAAGCCGATCAAGAGGCGACGGCCTGCGGCGCGTTCGGTTTCGATCAGGTCGGTCAGGGCCTGTTCGGCGATTTGCCGATTGCGCAGGTAAAGGGGCGGGCTGTCCACGCCTTGGCGGGTCAAGCCCAACCATATGGCATCGGGTTTCGGTGTGGCCCCGCGATCATTGCCGCCGGACCAGTCGACTATGGCGATCGTGTCGAATGGGATCAAAGCCCAACCTCGGACAGGATGAAATCGGCGATGGCTTTGGTATCGTTCAGATCAAATACCGGGCGATCCAGATCCAGCGGTGTGTCGCTGGCGACGGCGCGCACGGTGGGATCATCGGGTGCGATCAGCGGGTTGCCGGTGACGCTGCGGTGCGCCTCGACCTTGGGGTGCGTGTCACGTTTGTAGCCTTCGACCAGCACCAGATCGACGGGGGCCAGTTTTTGAAGCAATTCAGAAAGGCTGGGTTCGTCCTCGTCGCGCAATTCATGCATCAGGGCAAACCGGTTGCGCGAGGCCAAAAGCACCTCGGTCGCGCCAGCCACGCGGTGGCGGTGGCTGTCTTTGCCGGGATGGTCCACGTCAAAGCTGTGATGGGCGTGCTTGACGGTTGAAACCGAGATGCCGCGGCCCGTAATCTCGGTGACAAGGCGTTCCATTAGGCCCGTTTTGCCGGCATTTTTCCAGCCGACAACGCCGTACAATCTCATGCGGTGTCCTTTTGCATGGCCTGCGCCTGTTGCAGGTCTTCGGGTGTGTTGACGTTGAAAAACGGATCATTGGGGCCGTCAAACAGGGTTTCGCGACCATCGTGTTGATCCGTCCACAGAACCACTTTGCGCAAGCCTTCCTGCAATGCCGCGCGCAGATCATCGCGCAGGGCCACAGGCCACAGGCCAAACGTGGGATGCCGGATCAGGCCTGACTGGCTGAGGGATTTGGTGCGTTCGTTGTCGGGGCGCGGGGTGGCTGCCAAGACCAAAGGGTGTGGCATGTCTTGGCCGGTGGCCATCAGGTGCGCCACTAGATCGCGGGGAAAGAACGGTGTGTCGGCGGCGACGGTGACGAGTGTGTCTGCTCCTTGATCCGCCGCCCAATCCAGCCCGGCCAGAACACCGGCCAGCGGTCCGGGGAAATCGGCGATGCTATCGGGCAAAACCGGCAGGCCATATGCGGCGAACCGATCCGGGTCGCCATTGGCGTTCAGCGCGAGGCCCGCCACCTGTGGCACAAGCCGGTCTATCACATGCGACAGGATCGTGCCGCCGCCAAGCGGCAACAACCCCTTGTCGCCCCCGCCCATGCGTGTCGCTTGGCCTCCGGCAAGGATCACTCCGACAGGCAGGATCATGTCGGGGCACCTTTGCGGCGGTGTTTCTTATCTTCGTCCGGAATGGCCGATGGGTCGGCATCGCGCAACAGGCGCTCTTCTCCGCTGAGGCAGACAAAGCGCTGACCGCGCATCCGACCGATCAGGGTCAGCCCCACCTGACGGGCAATTTCAACGCCCCAAGCCGTAAACCCCGAGCGTGACGCCAGAACGGGAATACCCATCAGCGCCGTCTTGATCACCATTTCCGAGGTGAGCCGCCCGGTGGTGTAAAGCGCCTTGTCATCGGGCGACACACCTTCCGAGAACATCCAGCCGGCAATTTTGTCGACGGCGTTATGGCGGCCCACATCCTCCATATAGACCAGCGGCAGGTTATCGCGGCACAGCACTGTGCCATGAATCGCCCCGGCCTCAAGATAAAGCGACGGGGTGCGGTTGATGGTCGAGGCCAAGGCATAAAGATCAGAGGTCTTCACCTGCAAGTCGGGCAAGGTGACGTGTTCCAAACCCTCCATCATGTCGCCAAAAACCGTGCCAACCGCACAGCCGCTGGTGCGGGTCTTTTTCTTGAGCTTTTCTTCGTATGTGGTTTGGCCATCCGTGCGCACCACGACGGTTTCCAGATCCTCATCATAATCCACGCGGTGCACAGTTTCATCAGGCCGCAACATGCCTTGATTGCGCAAAAACCCAAGCGCCAGATATTCAGGATAATCGCCGATCGTCATGGCGGTGACGATTTCCTGACCATTGAGAAAAATGGTCAAAGGGCGTTCTTCGACCACGGAAATTTCGGTCGGCTGGCCGTTTTGATCAACGCCTTCAACCGAACGGGTCAGACGGGGCGCCTGTGGGGCGGGCGCGATAATATAGCTGGATAGATCGACGTTCGTGGCCAATTGCATCTCCTTCGGCTTCGGTCTAGGCCGTTGGCATTGATAGTTAATCTAAGGCGTAGACGTGGCGACGGAAACCACCAAATCCATCTTCTGGCAAGGCGTGCGGGACGGGTCACCTTTCATTCTGGTGATTGTGCCGTTTTCAACGCTGTTTGGCGTCGTCGCGACCGAGGCCGGTTTGAATGTGTTTGAAACCGTCGCGTTTTCGTTTCTGGTGATCGCCGGGGCGGCGCAGTTTACCGCGGTGGAATTGCTGCGCAATGACGCGCCGACGATCATTGTTCTGATCTCGGCCCTGGCCGTGAATTTGCGGATGGCGATGTATTCGGCGTCGCTGGTGCCCTATCTGGGCAGGGCCACATTGGGGCAACGGGCCTTGGTGGCGTATTTCACGGTTGATCAAACCTATGCCTGTTCGATCATCAAATACGATGAGCGGCGCGATTGGACGGTGCGCCAGCGCCTGACCTATTTCTTTGGCGTTGCCACACCCATCTGCCCGCTGTGGTATTTTTTCACCGCTGTCGGCGCGATGATCGGCACGGCGATGCCCGAAGGCCTTGCGCTTGATTTTGCGATTCCCATCACCTTTCTGGCATTGATCGGACCGATGATGCGAACGCGCGCCCATGTGGCTGCTGGATTCGTCTCGGTTGCGGCGGCGCTGGTTTTCGCCTTTTTGCCGTTCAATCTGGGCCTGTTGGTGGCCGGTGTTCTGGGCATGATGACAGGCGCGCAGGTTGAGGTGATCGACGCGCGCCGCGCGGAAAGGGGCAAGCCATGATCGACACGGGCGAATTATGGCTGGTGATGATCGTGTTAGGGCTGGGCAGTTTCGGTCTGCGATTTGTCTTTACCGGATTGATCGGCGATAGGCCTTTGCCCGCATGGGTGCTGCGGCATCTGCGCTATACGGCTGTGGCGGTCTTGCCGGGGCTGGTGGCGCCGCTGGTTGTCTGGCCCGACGCGACAGGCGGAAGCCCGGATGCCCCAAGACTGGCCGCGGCGGTTGTCACGATCACTGTGGGTGTCCTGACGCGCAATATGCTGTTGGCGATTTTTCTGGGCGCGTCCACGCTTTACGGCGGGCTGTATTTGCTGGGATAGGCCTATACCGTGATGCGCGTTTAGCCGTCTGTGGCTTGCTTGGCAACGGCGGTGTCCTGCGCGGCCGCCTTGCGCTCGGCGGCGTAGCGGGTTGGATCCCATGCCTCAAGCACTTTGGAATTGTCGTCGCTGTCGTATTCCCGTAACCGTTCCTCGGTCACGCCGGGCAGGCTTGCAAATTGATCGGCCAGTTTGCGCGGCCCCCAGGTGGCCGTGATGTTTTCGGGAAACACTTGCGCCAGGATCGTCGATGTCGAGCGCGCGCATTGAGCTGATGGAACAGGCCCATACCCTTTGGCAAGTTGCATGACCCTCTCGGCGGTTTCCGGGGGCACGTCCAGTTCTTGAACCTGAACATGATAAGAGGCCCGCGCATGATAGCGTTTGTAGACATCTTCCACCGCCGGGGTGATGCCAAAAACCACATCGTTCCGTTCGGGGATGGTTTCGTGCTTGAACGACCCGGCCGGATCGAAAATGACCCGTTGTGAGCCGTTGATCATCAAAGATGTATGCGCCCCTGACCCATTGTTATTGTTGATCATGGTGTAAAGTGTCAGGCTTGGAGGGCCATCGTGGCGATAGGCTGCGCGGGCGACATCCTCGTCTGGGGCCCAGACGGTTTCAGCGGCACATGCGCCAAGCGATAACACGGCACAACATGCCAAAACCCAACCGCGCATTCACGCCCCCATGGTCATTTGCCAGCGTGGCTGACTTAGCCGTTGACGATTGCGATGAACACCAAAAGCACGATGCACGCGATTGACGACCATGTGACGGCCTTTATGAAACCGTCAAAGGTCTTTTCCTGAACTTCGATATCCATTTCGCCGTGCTTGTGATCAGCCATAGTCTTGATTCCTTCGTTTTCGCGTCGGGCTTTGGCCCTGAATTTTGACGATTGGATACTGCATTTCCAAGCGTCTGTCACCCTCTAAGCGGCGGCTCGACGGGCAGTGTGAGATCAGGCATTTTCCAGATCTTGGACCAGTTGAAACCCAATGCGGCGCGGTGCGTTTTGTGGGGCTTGTTTGGGCAGGGCGCGCAGCAACACGCTAAGCTGACTGACATGCTGCACAAGTTGGGTTTTTGCCCCTGCCGCATCGGCGCCGTAAAAGGTGATGATATCGGGCTCGAAATAGCCCATGCCCTCGATCCGCAGAACACCCGCGTCGCCACCGGCAAAGCCCATGGCGACCTCGTGTTCGTTGTCCAGGGTTTCTTCGAAATCCTTGATGTACATGATCAACCGCTCATAGGCCCATTCGGCAGCGCTCTTTTCTTCCACGGGCTTGCGGCGCATACCCTCGGGAATGTCGGTGCAGTTTTTCGCCTTGGGGTCGGCATGAACCTCGTGGCGTTTTGGTAAAGTGGCGGCCTTGTTGGCCTTGGTGTCATGATCCATAATCATTACTCCTTCAACTGCCAAAGCCATGCCCCATCGGCCCGGCGGGTCCGAGAAACCTGCCCCGCATGCCATAGATGATTGAGATGCGCGACCGCTTCGACAAGGGCCAAGCCATAGGTTCCCTCATCAATTTTTCGTTTGAAGAGCGGGGCAAAGCAGTCTGCGGCTGTCTTTGGCGTGGCCAGATGGGTGCGCAAACGATCAAGCGCGCCGTGGTGATTCTCGATCAATTGGCGCATCCGAACGGGCAAGCCTTGGAAGGGCAGCTTGTGGCCCGACAGAACCAGATGGTCGTCATTGGCAAGCCCGGCGAGGCGGGCACAGGCCTCAAGCCAGTCTGCCACCGGATCGGCATCAGGTTCGGTGGGGTACACGCCCAGATTGGGGCTGATCGAGGCGATGATCTGATCCCCGGCAATGACCAGATTCTCATTGCGGCTCCACAATGTCAGGTGTTCGGGGGCATGACCATTGCCGATATGCACGTCCCACGTTCTGCCGCCTGCGACCAAGGTGTCGCCCTGTTGAACGCGGGTATAGCCGACGGGAATCGGATAGGACGTGTCGGCAAAGTTATAGGGCCGCGAGGTTTTGCGCGCCTCGTAAATTTCGGGGTCCATGCCGGCACTGCGCCAATAGGCCAAGGCCTGTTTGGTCGGGCGCTCTTCGACATCAAGGATAAGCATCCGCGCCAACAGCCATGCGGTGCGCGTGGTGATCAGTTCCGCGTCAAAGCGGTCCATCAGCCAACCGGCCATGCCGATATGATCGGGGTGATGATGCGTCAGGATCACGCGGCCCACGGGGCGACCCTGCAAAGGCCCGGTCAGTATTTGTTCCCACAGCGCCACTGATCGTTTGGAATGAATGCCGGTATCAACGATGGTCCAGCTGTCGCCCTCATCAAGCGCGTAGATGTTGACGTGATCCAAAGCCATCGGCAGCGGCAGGCGTATCCACAGAACACCCGGCGCCACCTCGGTTGCGGTGCCGTGGTCGGGGGGCGTGGCCCAAGGGTAGCGCAGTTTGCCGCTGCATTCGTCGATTTCAGATGTCATGCTGACAGTTCCTCTGGCGACAGGGCATAGAGCCCATCCGCCCCGGCGGTGGCGTGGGCCAAAAGCCCCTCATGCTCGGGCAGTAGGCGGGCCGAATAGAACCGCGCCAAGGTGCTGCGTGGCCCGGTGCCGCCCTCGGCCAGTGCTGCGGCCAGATGATAATGCGCGCCCAAGACCCGCGCAAAGGCGCGTAGAAACGGCACGGCCCCGGCAAAGCGTTGGTTGAGATCGGATTGCGCCAACATCCAGTCCAGCCCTTCGCGCAGGGTTTCCGATGCCTGCCAGACAGGCTCGGCCAGATCGGGCAATGTGCTGCGGGCGGATTCGGCTTGGGCCTCGATCTCGTCGATCAGGGCATGGGCGGCTTCGCCGCCATCCGACAGCTTGCGCGCCACAAGATCCATCGCCTGAATGCCGTTTGTGCCTTCGTAAATCGCCGAGACCCGCACATCGCGCAGATACTGCGCCGCGCCGGTTTCTTCGATATAGCCCATGCCGCCATGGACCTGCACGCCCAAATCGGCCACGGCGATGCCGGTGTCGGTGCCGAACGCCTTGGCAATCGGTGTTAAGAATGCGGCGCGGGCGGCCCATTCTGGTGTGCCGGTGGCGGTTTCCATGTCGATCGCCACCGCGCAGGCCAGCCCGATGGACCGTGCCGCAAAGGTCTCCGCCTTCATCGTCATCAGCATGCGGCGCACATCGGCGTGATCGACAATCGCCCCGCTGCCCCCGTCGACGGGCGTGCGCCCCTGTTTGCGATCCAGCGCATAGGCCAAGGCATGCTGATAGGCCCCTTCGGCCACCCCGATCCCTTGCCCGCCCACGCCAAGCCGGGCGTTGTTCATCATCGTGAACATGGCGCGCATCCCGTCATGTTC
>DATFJQ010000272.1:0-4778 GCA_035269125.1 Roseovarius sp. | reverse complement strand
CACCCGCGCGCCGGGGTTTTCCTCTTGTGCGTAATACAGCATCTCGCGAAACGTGTTGGCGTCGGCGGCCCCATGGGTCACGCTGGCATCGCCGCGGGTTTGGTCGATCACCAATACATAGCCCGGATCGGGGCAGGGCAGGGCAGGATCAAAGGCGTTGTATTTGCTCAGATGCGCCTCTTGTAGCCGCGCGATGGCGGCGCGGGCGCGGTCCATCAGCGGCGTGTCGTCCAGCGGGTGCGTGGCCAGCAGGGTTTCCAGATCAGATGGCGCCGAGCTATCGAAATGCGCCCCGCTATGGTCGATGACCAGCCCCAGCGGCCCCTCGCCGCTGCGACCGGGATGGAGCGAGCGTAAAAAGGCATCTTCAACCCGGAACAGCCCCGCGCCGCTGCGTGCGGCCATCGCCTCGCCCCGCGCGGCATAAGGGCTATGCCCCCAAACAGCGATTAGATCATCAGCGGTGGGTCGCCCGATCCGCAGGTCATAGCCCGCTAGATGCATGATCCGCCGCAGACGGCGCTGGCGCAGAAAGCCCGCGTTGAAATAGAAAACCCGCCGCGGGCCGGGGGGCGTCGCGGCGGGATCTTGCGCAGGGTTTGCCTGCATCAATTGCCGCTGAAAGCGTCAGCCGACGTCGCGACCGAGCTGACCGCGCCAAGCGTGCCGGTCAACGCCGAGATGACCTTGCTCCACTGGGCAAACGGCGCTTCGGTCACATAGATCGTGTCGTCATCGCGGACCGAGAAATCGCGGGCCATGAACATACCATTGGGCTTGGTCAGGTCCAGAACATAGACCAGACGCTGCGCGCCTTGCAGATCGTTGCGGCCCAGCACCTGATTGGCGATTGCCGCCGGTTCGTTGCGCATGACGAACACGCCGGTCGGGTCCGAGGCGTTGGGATTAAGGCCGCCAACCTGCGCCAGCGCCTCGACCGCGCTTAGGGTTTGGGACTCAAATGGCACGCGGGCCTGTGCCCCGGTGGCGCCAAGCGCGGTGAAGGCGCGGGTGTCCTGTTCGACAAGGATACGATCCCCGGCGCGCAGGGCGATGTCAAAAGACGGGTCTTTGTATAGATCCTGGAACCAGACCTTGCTGCGTGCGTCACCGCGGATCACGGTGATCTGGGCGATCTCGGGTTCAAGCGCGATGCCGCCCGCTGCCGCCAGCATGGCCGAAAGCGTGCGGGTGGGCCGCTCGATCGGGTATACGCCCTGACCGCCGACAGCGCCGACAATGGACACGGTCGCGCCATCACCGGCAAGGCGGCGCACCTCGACCTGCGGGTCGGGGGTTTGCTCATCCAGTTTCGCGGTGATGATCCGTCGGATGGCGTCAGGCGTGTTGCCCGCGGCGCGAATGCGGCCTGCATAGGGCACAAAGATAAAGCCCGAACCGTCAACCTGCACTTCTTGCAGAACGGTCTGGTTGGCGGCTTCGCCAGCCAGCAAACCGTCATCGACGTTTTCCCAGATCGTCAGCCCCAGAATATCGCCGGGTCGGATCGTATCCGAGCCCAGTGTGCCCGCATTGCGGAACTCATCCGAAAAGCCAAGTGCGGGCTGCACGGCGGTGGCGCGTGTGACCCGGTCATTTACGGTGACGACAAAGGCATCGCCCTGCCGCTGCACCGAGCCTGCGTAGATTTCACGTTTGTTCGGGCCAATGCGCGGCAATGTTCCGCAGGATGCGACAATTGACGCAACAAGCAGGGCCGCGACGGGTTTTGCCCATCGACTGTTTTGGGGTTTCACTGCTCGGTCTCCTCGACCTGTTATTATTCTGCCTCGGTTTTTTCACTCAACCTATCGGAAAGGCGATAAAAAATCCAGTAGTCCAATGCGTGACGGTCACGTGACGATGCGCAACTGTTGCCGTGGGGCCGCGGTGCCAAGCCGCAGGGCATCGTAGGGGTCATCCTCGGATAGCATCATATCGACCGCTTGGCGCAGCAATTGACGGCGTCCGCGCGCCGAATAGAACCCGCCCGCCACTTGGCTGGTTTCCAGCAAAAAGCGGCGATAATCCGCATAGGCGCGGCGATCAGGGCGTTCAGCGCTGGCGAAGAACTCCGGCAGCGGTTTTTGCGACACAAACTCGGGCTTGGCATAGACGGCGGCCCCGAAGGTGCGCAGGGGGATGCCGCGCCACAGAACCTGTTGCGCGGCGGTTGAATTGACGGTGACGGCGCTGCGCGCCTCGTCCAGCAATTGGGCCAGTTTGCCGCCACGGACATAGTGCACCCGTTTTGCCACGCCATGCGCGCGCGCCAGACGGCGCAATTCCCGTCGGATTGGGGCGCGGCCATCTTCCAGCGGATGCGCCTTGATCACAAGGTGATGGTGCGGCGGTGCGCCCGATGCAAACCCGGTGATCACGCAGTCCAGAAAATCGGTCATGGTGGAAAATGGCGAATGCGCCTGAAACGAGGCGTCGTGTTCCAATTGCAGCAAGGCCAAGTGATAAGGAAAGCCGCCATGGGTCACACGCAGGGTGGCAACGCGGCGCTCTATCGCCTGAACCGGCATCAGCAAAAGGCGTTTGAGGTAAAGCTGAAATTCCTTGCCGACGCCAAGCGCCCGGTGGGGCCGGAAATTGCGATAGCGGCGGTTCATCCCCAAAACAAACCCATGATACAGCGCACCATAAAAGATGTGCTGGCGCATGTCGCCCCAACTGGCGGGGGGCAGGGCGCTGTCCATGTCGGAATTCTCTAACGCGCTGCGCATTTGCGCCACTGACATGTCCATCAGGCGCGAATGCCCGTTGGTGCCGCCGCGTTCATAGGTTACCCAATAGGGCCGCAAATAACCTTCTTCAAAAACATGGATGCGCAAACCGGCTGTGCGCGCGACGGCGACGGCTTGCGCGTGGATCGGTCGTGTGTCGCCATAAAGCACCAAGTCGGTTACGCCCTTGTCCGACAGCAGGGCGGTAAAGGTGGCGGGCCAATTTTCGGGTGTGTCCAGATAGGGGATATAGCTGCGCCTGTCGGGCCAAAAGGCCTGATCCCCGGCGTTGAAGCCAACACGCCAGACGGTCGCACCGGCGCGGGTCAGCATCTGCCCCAAGCGATAGAAAAAAGGCCCATGGGGCCCTTGCAGAAACAAAAATGTTCGCCCGTCGCCTGTCATTGCTGACGCACCTTATACACGCATTCGCTACCAGATAGTTACAACTAACGCAGTTTTCGGGCAAAAATAAGTCGTCTGATGGGCCGTGTGGTGCCTTGTCACGCCGCTGTGGCACAGCTAACTCAGAGGGGCAATAACACCAGAGGTCAGCCAATGTTCACAGGGATCATCACCGATGTCGGGCGTGTGCGCCAATTGGATAAGCTGGGCGATCTGCGCGCGCGGATTGCGTCCGCCTACGACATGGCCGGGGTCGATATCGGGGCGTCGATTGCCTGCGATGGGGTTTGCCTGACGGTTGTTGATAAGGGCGAGGATTGGTTTGACGTCGATATCAGCGCCGAGACTGTCTCCAAGACCAACCTCGCGCAGTGGGCCGAAGGGCGGCGCGTCAACCTCGAACGCGCCCTGAAGGTGGGTGACGAATTGGGCGGACATATCGTGTCGGGCCATGTGGATGGTCTGGCCAAGGTGGTTGATATCCGCGACGAGGGCGACAGCACCCGCGTGACCTTGCGCGCGCCTGATGACTTGGCGCGGTTTATTGCGCCGAAAGGATCGGTTGCGCTGAACGGCACGTCGCTGACCGTCAACGAGGTGTCGGGCCGCGATTTCGGCATCAACTTTATCCCGCACACCAAACAGGTGACGACATGGGGTGATGTGGCGGTGGGCGATTCCGTCAATCTGGAAATTGACACGTTGGCGCGCTACGTGGCGCGACTGAAGGACATGAGCTGACCACGGTCAAGCCAAGGGGCTGACCAGTTCATATTCATGAAACGTATTGCGTAAATGTTTCTGGCGGCTATCCTTGCGGCAAAACCAAGGGAGGCTTTCCATGACATTGTTGAAACCGACACGCCGCGACCTTTTGAAAATGGCCGCAGCCGCGCCTGCGCTTGCCATGCCGCTGGCCGCGCGGGCCGAACTGGGCGCGCCCGAGAGCGGTAACCCGTCGTATTTCCGCTTTTCGGTGGGGGATGCGCGGGTCACCATCGTGTCGGATGGATATTTCCGCCTGCCCACAGATGGGCTGGGTGTGAATGCCGACCGCGACGAGGTGCAGGCGTTTCTGAAACGGCATTTCCTGTCGCCCGAACTGGGCTATTCGCACACCAACCACCTGTTCGTCGAGGTGGGCGATGCCAAGGTTCTGGTCGATGTCGGATCGGGCAACCGTTTTATGGAGAATACCGGCCAGTTGATGGGCAATCTTGAAGCGGCTGGCATCGACCCCTACGAGATTACCCATGTTGTCATCACCCACGCGCATCCCGATCACATCTGGGGCATTCGCGACGGCTTTGATGAGGCGATTATCCCCGATGCCGAGTATCTGATCGGCGAGGCCGAGCATACCTACTGGATGCAAGACGGTCTGGTGGATCGTGTGCCGGCCGAAGATCAGCAATTCGTGCTGGGCGCGGTCAATTCGATCAATGTGGATGGTGCCGAATGGACATTGGTTCAGGACGGTCACGAGGTGGTGCCGGGCCTGACCATGATCGACACACCGGGCCATACGCCGGGCCACATGAGCTTGCGGGTGGACAGTGGCGACCAATCGCTGATTGCGCTGGGCGATTCCATGAGCCACGCCTACACAAACTTTGCCCATCCCGAATGGTATAACGGGTT
>DATFJQ010000271.1:0-2262 GCA_035269125.1 Roseovarius sp. | reverse complement strand
GGTTGACGGCCTCAAGCCCCATCTCGGACCAGATTTGCCGGCAAAAGCTAGCCACCGAGGTTTTGCCATTGGTGCCAGTGACGGCAACCATGACCTCGGGCTGTGCGCCGAACCACAAGGCGGCGCAAAACGCCAAGGTCTGGCGCGGGTCTTCGGCCACGATCAGCGCGGCGTCATGCGCGGCCAGATCATCCGCCGCCAGCTTGGCGCCTTCGGCGTCGGTCAAAATGGCAACCGCCCCCATGCGCAGGGCGTATTGGATGAACTCGGCCCCATGCACTCGCGTTCCGGGCAGGGCGGCAAATAGAAATCCGTCGCGCACCTCGCGGCTGTCGATGGCCAAGCCAGTGATGTCAGCCCGCCGGCCGCCTTGCGCGGTCAGGCCAAGCTCTGTCAGTGATTTTGTCTGCCCCGCCACGATATGCCCCCGCGCGCTGTGCCTAGTTTGCTGTCAGCGTTATACCAGCCAGTTCGCCGGGTTCAATCTGTGGTCGCAGGCCTAACAACGGAGCCACGCGGCGGGTGATTTCGGCGGCCACGGGCACGGCTGTCCAACCGGCAGTGCGGCGCGGCTCATCACCCGATGTTTCGACAGGTTCATCCAGTGTCACCACCAGCACATATTCGGGCGCATGGGCCGGGAATACACTGGCGAAGGTCGCGATCACCTTGTCCTCGTAATACCCGCCACCGTTTTTACGCGGCTTGTCCGCCGTGCCGGTTTTGCCGCCAATCGCATAGCCCGGCACCTCGGCAAAGCTGGCGGTGCCTTCGGTGACAACCTTGCGCAGCATGCTCAGCGAAGCGCGCGCCGATTGCTCGGACATGACGCGCGGGCCAAGTTGCGCCGCGGGTTGGCGCAACAAGGTCGGCGTCACCTTGCGCCCACCATTGGCCAGCGTCGCATAGGCCGCCGCCAGATGCATCGGGCTGGTCGACAGGCCGTGACCATAAGAGATTGTCATCGTTGACAATTCAGACCAGTTGGGCGGCAATAGTGGCTGACCGCCCGACGCTTCGACAATTTCAACCGGGGTCGGTTCAAAAAAGCCAAGGTCTTTAAGGAACACTTGCTGCCGCTCGGTTCCGATCATCTGGGCAATCCGTGCGGTGCCAATGTTCGACGATTTGACAATAACCTCAGTCGCGCTCAGTTCCGGCCCGTAGTTGCGGAAATCGCGAATGCGATGCTTGCCCCACCGCAGCGGCCCCTTGGTGTCGATAATCGTCGAGGGATTGATCACCCCCAATTCCAAGGCCTGTGCCACCGCGAAAATCTTGAAGGTGGACCCCAGTTCATACACGCCCTGCACAGCGCGGTTGAACAGCGGGCTGTCACTGGCGTCGCCCTCCACAGCGGGACGCGGCCGATCATTGGGATCGAAATCAGGCAAGGACGCGACCGAGATGATCTCGCCCGTTTTGACCTCCATCAAGATCGCCGTCGCGCCTTTGGCATTCATCAGCGTCATACCGCCATGCAAGACCCTTTCGACAGCGGCCTGCACCGACAGGTCCAGCGACAGGGTCAGCGGCTTGTGCCCGTGCGCGGGATCGCGCAGCCGGTCGTCAAAATGTTTCTCGATTCCAGCCACGCCGATTACCTCGGCGGCATGCACGCCCTCGCGGCCAAAACTGGCCCCGCCCAAAACATGCGCCGCCAGCTTGCCATTGGGGTAAAGTCGCATTTCACGCGGCCCGAACAACAGGCCCGGCTCACCGATATCGTGCACGGCCTGCTTTTGCTCGGGGCTCAGCTTTTTCTTGACCCACAGGAATTTGCGCTTGCCGGTAAAGTCCTTGAGCAGACGGTCGCGATCCAGATCGGGAAAGATCTTGATCAGTTCCTCGGCCGCACGTTCGGGCTCGATCATCTGGGGGGGCTGCGCATACAGGCTATGGGTTTCAAAATTGGTGGCCAGAATGCGCCCCTTGCGATCCACGATATCGGCGCGCTGCGCAAAAATATCGGCCCCTGCGATCGACGTGCGCGGCTCGGACGGCTCGGAATGGGCCAGAACGCCCATCCGTGCCCCGATCAGACCGAAGGCACAGAAGAACATCACCCCCAGAACCAAAAGCCGCCCCTCGGCGCGCAACCGGGCGCGGTCGCGCATCTGTTCATGCCGGATGCGGATATTCTCGCGTTCGATCGCATCGGGGTTTTCGCCCTTGGCGCGGGCCTCAAGAATACGGGCCAGCGGACGCAGCGGGGTGCGGATCATTGCGTGGCCTCCATGTTGGACACGTCAACCGGCGACA
>DATFJQ010000270.1:0-8640 GCA_035269125.1 Roseovarius sp. | reverse complement strand
GGCGTGCCTCGGCGCGGGCATCTTCGCCGTGCAGTTTGGCGACCACGCTGTCGGGTGCGCCAAACCCGCCAAGGCAGCAAAAGCCGCCGTTGCGCCCCGAAGCGCCCCAGCCGGGGGTTTGTGCCTCGAACACGGCGACATCCGCGCCGGATTGCGCCAGATGCAACGCGGCAGAAAGCCCGGTGAACCCCCCGCCAATCACCGCCACATCGCATGTGATTGCGCCAGAGGCGACAGGATGGCCCGGATCAGAGACTGTATCACCCCAATAGCAGCCCGCACGCGGCGCATCGGTGTAGGTATGGCCCGGGAAAACCCGGCTCATGCGCGTTCGGCGGCGCGCTGATCGGCCTCTTGTCGCAAGGCGGAGCGTTTTGTCACGATCGAAGCGGTGATCACCCCAACCGCGACCACGGCAATCATAAGCGTGGAAAGCGCGTTGATCTCTGGTGAAACGCCCAGCCGGATCGACGACCAGATCTTGATGGGCAAGGTGGTCGCCGATGGCCCGGCGGTAAACGACGCGATCACCAGATCATCAAGCGACAGCGTAAAGGCCAGCAGCCAACCCGCGAACACGGCAGGCGCGATGATGGGCAGGGTGACAAGGCGAAATGCTTGCATGGGCGAACAGCCCAGATCAAGCGCCGCCTCTTCCAGCGAACGATCAAAGCTGACCAGCCGCGACGACACCACAACCGACACGTAGCACATCGAAAAGGTGGTATGGGCTAGGATGATGGTGAAAACGCCCCGATCCAGACCGATGCCGATGAACAACAGCAACAAGGACAGGCCGGTGATCACCTCGGGCATGACCAGCGGCGCGTAGATCATGCCGGAAAACAGGGTGCGCCCCGCAAAGCGGCCCGCCCGCACCATGACATAGGCGGCCATGGTGCCCAGAACCGTGGCGACGGTGGAGCTGACGAACGCCACCTGAAGTGTCACCCACGCCGCATCCAGAAAGGCATCGTTCCGCAGTAGCTCACCATACCACTTGGTGGAAAAACCGGCCCAGACCGTCACCAGCTTGGAGTCGTTGAAACTGTAGATGACCAACAAGATCATCGGCAGATAGAGAAAGGCAAAGCCAACGGTCAGAGATGTGGCATTGAACCATGTAAAGCGTCTCATGCGCACGGCCTCCGGGGGGCGATGTCTTGAAAAGACATCGGGCTGAAATCTTTTAAAGATTTCAGGTTCTTGACAGGTTTCATCCTTCGGCCTCCCGCTGTTTCTGCTCGTTGCGTTGAAACAGGATGATCGGGATGATCAGGATCAGCAGCAGGATCACCGCCACGGCACTGGCAACCGGCCAGTCACGGTTGTTAAAGAACTCCTCCCACAAGACTTTGCCGATCATCAGCGTTTGCGATCCACCCAGAAGCGAGGGAATCACGAATTCACCAATGGTGGGGATGAAGACAAGGAAACACCCCGCGATAATGCCGTTTTTCGACAAGGGAATGGTGATCAGCCAAAAGGCTTGCAGGCGTGAGCATCCCAAATCTTCGGCCGCTTCCAGAAGAGATGCATCCATACGTTCCAGCGCGGCATAGATCGGCAGGATCATGAACGGAAGGTAGGTGTAGACGATGCCGATATAGACGGCGACAGGGGTATTCAGGATTGTTAGGGGCTCGGAAATCAGACCGGTCCACATCAGGAACTGGTTCAAATACCCCTCACCCGACAAAATTCCCATCCACGAGTACACCCGGATCAGGAAGCTGGTCCAGAATGGCAAGATCACAAGCAGCATCAGTGTCGGGCGCCAGTGATCAGGTGAATTGGCCATGCCGTAGGCGATCGGGTAACCGACCAGCAGGGTCAGCAAGGTCGCGATCACCGCGATCTGAAGCGACGACAGATAGGCCTTCCAATACAGATCGTCGGTGGTGAGGAACTGGAAGTTTTCCAGATCAAGCTGTGACAGAAAGTCTTTAACGCCCTGCCAGCCTGCGCCAAGGTCAAGCGTGGGGGTATAGGGCGGAATGGCAAGGGCGGTGTCGCTGAGGCTGATTTTCAGAACAATCAGGAACGGCACCAGAAACAGCGCCAACAACCACAGATAGGGGACGAGTATGAGGGTCAGGCGTCTCATTCCACAAGAACCACGCCTGCAGTGTCGCGGAAGCTGATCCAGACGTCGTCTTCCCAGGTGATATCGCGTTGGGAAACGCGGCGGGTGTTCGTGGCTTGCGCCTTGATTTTCAGGCCGTCCACCAATTCGACATGATAGGTCGAGATATTGCCCAGATAGGCAATATCGACCACCTTGCCATGCAGCACGTTCGCGGCGTCGGGCCGGGTCTTGGAAATGCTCATCTTTTCCGGACGAAGCGACAGAGTGACCGTTTGACCATCCAGCGCGGGGTCTCCGTTGCTGGCGATCAGCGGCGCGGCGCTTTCGTGCCAGTGAATTTCGAGGCCGCCGGGTGCGGCCTCGACGGGCTGTGGGCTCGCCTGCGCCGAGGCCAGCGGGGCATCGCGCGTCGGGTCGGGCGCCGGAAGTCGTTTGGGCGCATCCGAGCGCGGCCCAAGCACGAATTTCAAAACCTTGTCATGTAGCCAACGACCAGCGTCGTTGGGTTGCGGGTCAAGCCGCCGGGGCGTGCCGGAGACCGCATCGTCATGCTTTTCCGGCGGCTGCGTGGAAGGCGGTGTCGGGTCGCTTTGTGGTTCTGATGCCGGGTTGCGGGCCTTGGCGGTGCCGGTGATCATGTTCACGTCGCCGATGAAATCGGCCACGTAGCGCGATAGGGGGGCCTCGTAGATCGTCTGGGGCGTATCGGCCTGAATAATCTTGCCATGATCCATAACCGCCACGCGGCTTGCCACTGTCATCGCCTCTTCCTGATCGTGGGTGACGATCACAAAGGTCGTGCCGGTGGTTTCCTGAATATCCATAAGTTCAAATTGGGTGTCTTGGCGCAGCTTGGCGTCCAGCGCCCCAAGCGGTTCATCCAGAAGCAAAAGTTTCGGCGCCTTGGCAAGGCTGCGGGCCAGCGCCACGCGCTGCCGCTGGCCGCCGGATATCTGGTGTGGCTTGCGCTTGGCGAATTTCTCAAGCCGGGTGAGTTTGAGCATCTCGGAAACACGATCGCCTATGGCGTCGCGGGCCATGCCGTCGCGTTTCAGTCCAAAGGCGATATTGTCCCACACGGATAGATGCGGAAACAGCGCGTAGGATTGGAACATCATGTTCACCGCACGCTTGTTTGGCGGGATCGGGGCGATATCCTGACCAGCCAGAAAAATCTGGCCCTCGCTTGGCTTTTCAAAGCCAGCCAGCATGCGCATCATCGTGGTTTTGCCACAGCCCGAGGGACCAAGAAGGGCAAAAAACTCACGCTCAAAAATATCGAATGTCTGGTCGTCGATGGCGGTGAAATCACCGAACCGCTTGGTCACGTTCTTGAATTGGATCAGCGGCTTTTCGTTGGGGTCATTCCACGGCTCGAATACGGTTTGGTTCATACCTGTCCCACCTGTCGTGTGCAGGCCCGCGCAGAATGACTGCGCGGGCCGAAAATGGGGCGTTTAGGTGCCCGATTTGATCTTGGTCCAAAGGCGCGTCACAACGCGCTGCACCTTGATCGGATAGGGGGTTGTGGTGAACAGGTTGTCCATCGCCTCTTGCGACGGATAAATCGCCGGGTCGCTGATCACGTCTTCGATCAGGTGCTCTTGCGCGGCCTTGTTGCCGTTGGCGTAATAGACATAGTTCGATGCCGCGGCCATGTTCTGCGCATCCATGATGAAGTTCAGGAATGTGTGCGCGCCGTCGGGGTTGGGCGCATCGACGGGAATGGCCATCTGGTCAAACCACATCTGCGCGCCTTCTTTCGGGGCGTTATAGGCGATCTCAACCCCGTTTGCGGCCTCGTCCGCGCGGTCACGCGCCTGAAGGATGTCCCCAGACCAACCCACTGCAACGCAGATATCGCCATTGGCCAGCGCGTTGATGTATTCGCTGGAGTGGAATTTCTGGATATGCGGACGGATGGGGCCGTAAACCTCTTCGACCTTGGCGATCACTTCGGGGTCGTGGCTGTCGGGGTCTTCGCCGATATATTTCAGGGCCGCCGGGATCATCTCGGCGGGGGCGTCAAGGAAATGCACGCCGCATTCGCCCAGCTTTTCCATGTTTTCGGGGTTGAACACCAGTTCCCAGCTGTCGATCGGGGCATCTTCGCCCAGCAGTTCGGTGACTTTGCCCACATTCACGCCAAGGCCGGTCGTGCCCCACATGTAGTTGATTGAGTAGGCGTTGTCGGGGTCGTACTGCGCCGTGCGCTGTTCGACGACATCCCACATGTTGTCGAGGTTGGGCAGTTCGGATTTGTCCAGCTTCTGGAACGCGCCGGCGCTGATTTGACGTTGCAGAAAGGTGCCTGACGGCACAACAACGTCATAGCCCGACCCGCCGGCCAGCATCTTGGTTTCCAAAACTTCGTTGCTGTCGAACACGTCATAGACAAGGTCCAGCCCGGTTTCTTCTTCGAACTTGGTCAGCAAGTCTTCGTCGATGTAATCAGACCAGTTATACACACGCACCTCTTGCGCCGTGGCGGATACGGCGCCAAGGGCAATCGTTGCGGTGGTTGTCAAAATCAGCTTGCGCATTGTGGTCTCCCGTTGGTTCGGCAAGTTGTCATGCCTTAGCGAATGATTTGATCAAAAAAATCCCCGCATGGCAATATGGCAATGTTTTCACGCAGTCGCTAAACTCGCAAGAACAGTTACATCGATAGGGCATTTGGAGGCCCGATATATGAACAAGGTTGCCGGAAAATTAGACGACACGGACGGCACAAAGGGACGCTTGCCCGCACATGAGGTGATCTATCGCCGATTGCGTGATCTGGTGCTGTATGGCGACTTGGCGCCGGGGCAGGCGGTGACCATTCAGGGGCTGACCGAACGCCTTGGCGCGGGCATGACCCCGGTGCGCGAGGCGATCCGCCGCCTGATTGCCGAGGGCGCGTTGGAGTTTCAAGGCAATCGCCGGGTCTGTGTTCCGCTTCTGAACGCAGATAATATCAGTGAAATAATTATTGCAAGACAGTGGCTTGACCCACATCTAAGTCTGCGTGCCACACAGCGGGCAACACCTGATGATCTGGACGAGCTGACAGCGCTGGATACCGCTTTGGATCAGTCGATTTTGGCGGGCGACCTGCGCGGTTATCTTGAGTTGAATTATAGGTTCCACAAGCGTCTTTATGAATTGGCCGAGGCACCGATCTTGGCGAATATGGCAGACGGTTTGTGGTTGCGGTTCGGGCCGTCGCTGCGCGTGGTTTGTGGCCGATTGGGCACCCAGAATTTACCTGATAAGCACAAAGACCTGTTGCAGGCCATGCGCGCCCGTGATGCCGAAGGGGCCGCACGCGCCATCCGCGAGGATGTGATCCAAGGAATGGAGCAAGTGAGGCAGTCTTTCGGTGGTCCAGACCTGCAGGACTGATTCGATTGACATAAAATAATTTGATCATATTCTGGACAAAAGCGGCGGGCCACTTGCGCCTGTGCCGCCCATGAACTGATCTGAAAGGTTATGCCATGTCGCTGATCACCAACCATATGCCAACGGCAGAATTACAGGCGCTGGACGCGGCGCATCACATGCATCCCTTCACGCATGGCAATGATTTGGCCGATCGCGGGGTGCGGGTGGTTACCCGCGCCAAGGGTGTCACGCTGACCGACAGCGAGGGCAACGAGATTCTGGACGCAATGGCGGGCCTATGGTGTGTAAATGTCGGTTATGGCCGGGATGAACTGGCCGAGGCCGCAGCGCGCCAGATGAAGGAACTGCCCTACTACAACACCTTCTTCATGACGACCCATGTGCCGGCCATTGCCTTGGCAGACAAGCTGGCGCAGTTGGCACCTTATGACCTGAACCATGTCTTTTACGCCGGGTCAGGGTCAGAAGCGAATGACACAAATCTGCGGATGGTGCGCACTTATTGGGCGCAAAAGGGCAAGCCCGACAAGAAAATCGTGATCAGCCGCAAGAACGCCTATCACGGGTCCAGCGTCGGCAGCGCCAGCCTTGGCGGGATGTCGGGGATGCACGCGCAGGGCGGTTTGCCGATCCCGGATATTCACCACCTCAACCAGCCGAACTGGTGGGCCGAGGGCGGCGACATGACCCCCGAAGAGTTCGGCCTTGCCCGCGCGCAAGAGTTGGAGCAGGCCATTCACGATCTGGGCGAAGACAAGGTTGCCGCCTTTATCGCCGAGCCCATTCAGGGTGCGGGCGGTGTGATTGTGCCGCCTGAAACCTACTGGCCCGAAATTCAGCGCATTTGTGATAAATACGAAATTCTGCTGATCGCGGACGAGGTGATTTGCGGATTTGGCCGCACCGGCAACTGGTTCGGATCGCAGACCTACAATATCCGCCCGCATATCATGACCATCGCCAAGGGGCTTAGCTCGGGCTATGCGCCGATTGGTGGCTCATTGGTGTGTGATGAAGTGGCCGAGGTGATGAACGCCTGCGAATTTGCCCATGGCTATACCTATTCGGGGCACCCGGTCTCTTGCGCGGTGGCGTTGGAAAACCTGCGGATCCTTGAGGAAGAAGGCATTGTTGACCGTGTTGGCGCGGAAACAGGGCCGTATCTGCAAGAGAAGTGGCAGGCGCTGACCGATCATCCGCTGGTCGGTGAGGCCAAGATCGTGGGCATGATGGGCTCGATCGCGCTGACACCGCACAAGGAAAGCCGCGCGGCCTTTGCCTCTGATGCGGGCACAGCCGGTTTGATCTGCCGCGAGGCGTGCTTTGGCAACAATCTGGTGATGCGCCATGTCGGCGACCGGATGGTGATTTCACCGCCGCTGGTGATTTCAAAGGCCGAGATTGACACGCTGATTGATCGCGCTTGGAAATCCTTGGATCAGGCGCATAAGCGATTGACCGACGAAGGGTTGATGAAGGCGGCCAGCTGACCGCCTGCCACCCTTTACCTGCGAAAGTCGCCTGTTACCTCAGGCGGCTTTTCAAATACCGACCATAATCGTTCTTTTTGAACATATCAGCCCGTTCGTTTAGGGCCTCACCGCTGATCCAACCTTTGTCATAGGCGATTTCATCAAGGCAGCCGGTTTGCAGCCCCTGCCTTTTTTCCAGCGTCCGCACGAAATTGCCCGCATCCAGCAGGCTGCCATGCGTTCCGGTATCCAGCCATGCATAGCCACGTCCCATGCGTTTCACGGTCAGTTTGCCCGCGTGCAGGTACATTTCCAGAAGGGTTGTGATCTCAAGCTCGCCACGATCAGAGGGTTTGACATCGCGGGCCAGTTTCGGCGCATCGCCATCCAGAAAATACAATCCGGTCACGGCATAGTTCGAAGGCGGCACATCAGGCTTTTCGATGATTTGCTGCGCGCGGCCCTCGGTATCAAAGCTGACGACGCCATAGCGTTCGGGATCGGACACATGGTAGCCGAACACCGTGCCGCCGCTCGTTTGCGTGTCGGCATCGGCCAGCAGTTCCGATAGGCCATGCCCGAAAAAGATATTGTCGCCCAGAACCATGGCGGACGGCGCACCATCAAGGAAATCCTCGGCCAGAATATAGGCCTGTGCCAGCCCATCAGGCGAGTCCTGCACAATGTAGGTCAGAGAGATGCCCCATTGGCTGCCATCGCCCAAGGTCCGCTGAAATTGCGCCTGATCCTGCGGTGTGGTGATCATCGCGATATCGCGGATGCCGGCCAGCATCAGCACGGAAATCGGGTAATAGATCATCGGTTTGTCGTAGATCGGCAATAACTGCTTGGATACGCCCATGGTAATCGGATAAAGCCGTGTGCCGGATCCGCCGGCCAGAATGATGCCCTTGCGTTGGGTCATGCTTTGGATACTCCCAAGTCTGTCAAAACTGCTTCAAGACCGGCGCGCCAATCGGGCCGTTTGATGCCGAAAACAGTCTCTGTTTCGGTGCAATCCAGACGCGAATTCAAGGGTCTGACTGCGGGTGTTGGGTAATCGGCAGTTGCAATGCCGCTGACCGAAACCTGACGACCGGCAAGTTCAAAGATCGCTTCAGCGAAATCTTTCCAACTTGCATCTGGCGCGCCCGAGAAATGATAGATGCCCGCCGCGGCAGGATCGGCCTGAAGTGTGTCCGCGATTTTCAGGCAGGCGGCGGCGATATCGGCAGCCGCTGTTGGCCCGCCAATTTGATCATCGACGATGTTCAGTGCATCGCGGCTTTCTGACAGGCGCAGCATGGTTTTGACAAAGTTCGCACCATGCGCCGAGAACACCCAGCTTGTACGCAGGATGGCAAACGTGCCGCCAGCTTGGGCAATCGCCTGTTCGCCCGCCAATTTGCTGCGGCCATAGGCGTTTTGCGGGGCGACGGGGTCTGATACCGCGTGAGGTTCCGTGCCAGTGCCGTCAAACACATAGTCTGTTGAAATATGAACGAACGGGATATCCAATTCAGCACAGGCATGCGCCATGGCCGCCGGTGCAATGGCATTGACCTGATGCGCCAGATCTTCTTCCTCTTCCGCGCGATCGACCGCGGTGTAGGCGGCGGCGTTGATTACAACATTTGGAGCGTGTGTGCGGATCGCATCGACGCAGGCCGCCGGATTGGTCAGATCGGC
>DATFJQ010000269.1:0-6640 GCA_035269125.1 Roseovarius sp. | reverse complement strand
AAGGCGCTGACATTCTGGCACCCGTCACAGCGGGGCCGTAGCTAAAGCGAATAACAAAAAACAAAGTTCAACACGGGAGACTAAACATGACACATAAAACACTGACCACATCGCTGGGGCTGGCCATGGCCAGCCTGTGCGCGGGCATGGCGCAAGCCGCTGACGATCTGACGCTGCAATTGAAGTGGGTCACGCAGGCGCAGTTTGCGGGATACTACGTCGCGCAGGACAAGGGGTTTTATGACGAAGAAGACCTCAACGTCACGATCAAGCCGGGCGGCCCCGATATCGCCCCGACGCAGGTGATTGCCGGCGGCGGCGCGGATGTGACCGTGGAATGGATGCCCGCCGCGCTGTCAGCCCGTGAAAAGGGCCTGCCGCTGGTCAATATCGCGCAACCTTTCAAAAGCTCGGGCATGATGCTGACCTGCCTGAAAAGCACAGGCGTAACCGGCCCCGAGGATTTTCCGGGCCGCACGCTTGGTGTCTGGTTTTTCGGCAATGAATTTCCCTTCCTCAGCTGGATGAGCCAATTGGGCATTTCAACTGAAGGCGGTGACGACGGTGTGACCGTGCTTAAGCAGGGTTTCAATGTTGATCCCCTGCTTCAAGAGCAGGCCGATTGCATTTCGACCATGACATATAACGAGTATTGGCAAGTGATCGACGCCGGGATCACCCCCGAGGAACTGATCACTTTCAAATATGAGGATCAGGGCGTCGCGACGCTGGAAGATGGCCTATATGTGCACGCGGACAAGCTGGATGACCCCGCCGAGGTGGACAAGCTGGCGCGCTTTGTGCGCGCCTCGATGAAAGGCTGGAAATGGGCCGAAGATAATCCCGAAGACGCCGCAATGATCGTGTTGGACAATGATGCCACTGGCGCCCAAACAGAAGAGCATCAAATCCGCATGATGGGTGAGGTGGCCAAGCTGACAGCCGGCTCAAATGGCGCGCTGGACCCTGCTGATTTCGAACGCACGGTCGACTCGTTGCTGTCAGGCGGATCGGATCCGGTGATCACCGAACATCCGGGTGATGCGGCGTGGACTCATGTGATCAGCGACAAGGCGCTTGGCGAATAAACCCGGTGCAACCTGATTTGCCGGGGCGGGCTGCGGCCCGCCTCGCACTTACGTTCAGCGTTTATCACATTTCTGCCATAATCGCCGGTGTTGCGGATCAGCAAAACCAAACCGCTACATGTTGAAGAATGCGCGCGAAACCCTTGTGAAATAAGCACTTTCCCCAAAGACGCCCTTATGCTACACTGAGCGGGATACAAAATATAAGCCAGCCGAAAAATCGGCGGCATCTGAGGCAGAGAAGAGTAGTTCCATGAAGGATCGGAGCAGGCAGCCCATCCGCTGGGGTCTGGTGGCGTTCGCCACGTTCTGGATGATGGTCATCGTTCCGCTTAGCGCGGCGGCGGCCCCCTATGCGGCACTGGTGATGGACGCAAGATCGGGTGAGGTGCTGCACGCACGTAACGCCGACACGCGGCTACATCCGGCATCTTTGACCAAGATGATGACCCTCTATGTCGTGTTCGAGGCCGTCGAGAACGGCGAAATTGGTTTGGACACGCCCGTCAAAATCTCAAGCCATGCGGCAAGCGAGCCGCCCAGCAAACTGGGCTTGCGCGCCGGACAAACCATTCGGCTACGCTACCTTATTCGCGCGGCAGCGGTAAAATCTGCCAATGATGCCGCCACCGCGTTGGCCGAAGCGATCGAAGGCTCCGAGGCACGGTTTGCGCGGCGCATGAACCGCACCGCCAAGGCAATTGGCATGACGCGCACCACTTTCAAGAATGCTCATGGCCTGACTGAAAGCGGCCATTTATCTACCGCCCGTGACATGACCGCGTTAGGACGGCATCTGTTTTACGACTACCCCGAATATTACAACCTGTTTTCGCGCATCACTGCGGATGCAGGCGTGCGAAAGGTCTATCACACCAACCGCAAACTGCTCGGCAGCTATCGCGGCGCGGATGGGATCAAAACGGGATATACCCGCGCAGCCGGGTTCAACCTGACGGCCAGCGCCGAGCGCGGCAACGAGCGTATCATTGCAACCGTCTTTGGCGGGCGCTCGACCGCGACACGTAATGCAAAAGTCGCCGAACTTCTGGATCTTGGCTTTCGCCGTTCCCCGACGCGCGTCGCCGTGCATCGCCCGGTCCGCCCGGCCTATATGGGCAAAGTCGTCGCCAGCGAGGGCACGCCCGGCGGCTATGGCAAAAAGGTCCGTCTGGTCGCTGCGGCCGCCGTTAAGCGGAGCTTGCGCCCGCAGGCCCGCCGCGTGACCGAACCACAAGCCCCTGTTGCATTGGCTGCAAAAGCGGATATTGAACAGGCCATTCTGGCGGCGCAAAAAGCAGAAATTGCGGTGGATATCGCAAACGGGGACACGCAAGACGGCGCTCCGAAGGTCGCAAAAGGATCAACCCGTGCGCCGCTGCCCAAGGTCAACCCCGAGCCACGCCCCAAAGATTTGGTGCTGGCGCGTCTGGAAGACCCCAAACCCGATCCGGTGCAAGAGGTGGTCACACGCGTGTCCACGTCAGGTGGCCGCAATTGGGGCATCAATGTTGGCCGGTATCCCAGCCAATACAAGGCGCGCAAGATATTGCTGAAAACCGCCTTGAACGAAATCAGCACCCTAGATGGAAGTCTGCGAAAGGTCGTCAAGCGCCCCACCGGGTTTGATGCGAATTTCATGGGCCTGACCCGCGAAACCGCCGATCTGGCCTGCCGCCGGTTGCAGGCCAAGCAGGTCACCTGCTTCATGATCAAGCCCGGCGGCGGGGCATAAGCCTTCTGTCGGGTCGCTTGCGGCAGCCCGGCGCGACGTCACCTTGGGACGCGCCCGTAATGTTCAACCATCGCGGCTAAGTCTTCGGGTGGGGTATCGCTTTGAACAAAGGCACGGGCATTCGCGCTAAGTGCAAAGACCGACCCATCAGAAAAGAACGACGTGTTCGTGACAAAAATCACCTGCGTTTGCGGGTGTCGGTAGCTGGCCAAATCTGCCACGGCCAAGGCGCTGCCTTCGGTCAAGACAAGGTTGAGTATGATGACCTCAAAGCACTGCGCCGACAAGGCTGCGGCGGCCCCGGATTGCCCATACTCAAGGCGAACCGTCATTCCCTGACGTTCCAGATGGCGCTGCCATAAACGGCCAAGCTCCGGTAAACTCTCGACAATCAGGACTTTCATTTTAACTCCACTGCCGGACGGTTCTACCATCCGCACCCGGTGTACTCGTTACATTCTAAGCGCATATGCGCCAAACTTCAGTATTTTTGGCCTGTTAAGGCCACCACGCGTCAAAACAGGCAAGACCCCGCTTGTCTTGCTGCCCGAATCCCGGTTCAAAGGCGGCCAGCGTTCAGGAGACTTTTCACATGACAACTTGGATCACGATCTGCGACACTTGCAAAGGGGAAGATTGGGATGCTGCGACGCATTCCCGGCCCCATGGCGAGGACATGGCCGACTTGGTTGAATCCCATGCCCAAGGCCGACGCGTGAAAACCCGCCGTGTGTCTTGCCTGATGGGCTGTAGCCATGGCTGCAACGTCGCGATTCAAGCCGAGGGCAAACTGGCCTATACCCTTGGTCGGTTCACCCCCGACACCGAAAGCGCCGCCGCCATCGTGGACTATGCCGAACTGCATGCCGATAGTGACAGCGGACAAGTGCCGTTCCGGCAGTGGCCACAAGGCGTTAAGGGGCATTTCGTCACCCGTCACCCCCCGTTGCCCAAACCCGAGGGCTGAGCGGTGGCCAACCCGCGCGATCACGGTGGCGGGCTGGATGCCGCCTTGGCACAGCACGGCGGGGCACGCACCGATTGGATCGACCTGTCCACCGGGATCAACCCGGCGCCCTATCCGGTCCCCGAATTTGCCCCAGATGTCTGGACAGCCCTGCCTGATCACGCCGCGCAAACCGCTTTGATTGATGCCGCGCGTCGGTTTTGGCAGGTGCCCGAGGGCGCGGCGGTGCTAGCGGCGCCGGGCGCGTCCTGCCTGATCGCGAACCTACCCGCCTTGGCCCCAAAAGGCCGCGTACATATCCCCACCCCCACCTATAACGAACATGCCGCCGCGTTTGGCACGCATGGCTGGACCTTGTCCGAGGACCGCCCCGACGCCAAGGTTGTCGTGCACCCTAACAACCCGACCGGGCACTGGTATGACAAAGACGCGCTAACAGCCCCCCTGACGATCATCGACGAAAGTTTTGCCGACGTCGCGCCTGGCCGGTCGCTTGTGGGCCATGCCGCGCGGCCCGGTGTGGTGGTCCTGAAAAGTTTCGGTAAGTTCTGGGGATTGGCCGGGCTGCGGTTGGGCTTTGCCATCTCCGCACCCGACACGATCAACCGCCTGACTGACCTGCTGGGGCCGTGGCCCGTATCGGGTCCGGCGCTGGAAATTGGGCGTCAGGCCTTGAGCGATCAGACTTGGGCCAGCGAGACGCGCAATCGGCTGTCCGCCGATGCCGGCCGACTGGATCGGCTTGTAACGCGCACGGGCGCCAAGGTTGCAGGCGGCTGCCCGCTGTTTCGGCTGTATCACGTTGACGATGCCAAGGCCTTGCAAACCCAACTGGCCAAACACCATATCTGGACCCGTATCTTTCCCTATTCCCGGCACTGGCTCCGCCTTGGCCTGCCCGCGCCGGATCAGTGGCACAGGCTGGAGGCCGCGTTATGAGCACCGCGTTTGTATTGAGTTGCGCCATGGTTCTGGATGCCCTTCTGGGCGAGCCGCGCTGGATGTGGAACCGCCTGCCCCATCCGGCGGTGATGATGGGTCAGGCCGTTGGCTGGCTTGACGAGCGGCTGAACAATGGCACCGCGCGCCGTACCAAGGGCGCGGCGGCCGTGGCCCTGCTGGTTCTGGGGGCTGCCTTGCTTGGCATGGCGCTTGACCTGTTTGGCTGGCCTGTTGAGATCATCGTGGTCGCCGTTTTGCTGGCGCAACGCTCTTTGGTAGATCATGTGCGCGCGGTGGCCGATGCGCTGCGCCTGTCGGTGGCTGAGGCGCGTCGCGCCGTCGGCATGATCGTGGGGCGCGACACAGCCAAGATGGACCAACCCGACATCGCCCGCGCGGCGATTGAATCAGCCGCTGAAAACCTAAGCGACGGCGTGATTGCCCCGGCGTTCTGGTTTCTGGTGGCGGGGCTGCCGGGGCTGTTGATTTACAAGATCGTCAACACCGCAGATTCGATGATCGGCTACCGGACCCCACGCTATGAGGCCTTTGGCTGGGCGGCGGCGCGGTTGGACGATGTGCTGAACGTGATCCCGGCACGGTTGACGGCGCTGTTGATCGCCGCCTCGCATTGGGTACTAAGGGACTGGCGCGCGGTGATGACAGAGGCCCGGCTGCACCGCTCACCCAATGCCGGCTGGCCCGAAGCCGCCATGGCGCGCGCGCTGAACGTGGCGCTGTCGGGGCCGCGATCCTATGACGGCACGGTTCAGCATTTTCCATGGGTTCATGGCTTTGGCCGCAAGGATATTGGCGCGCAACAGATCGACGCCGCCTGCGCCGCGTTGTGGCGGGCATGGGGCGCAGGCCTTGCGTTTGTGGTGGTGCTGGCCGTTTTGGGCGCCGCCCTTTAGGCTGACCGTAAAGGACTTTGCTAGGGAATTTCATCATGCGTGTGCTTGCATTTATTATCAGCCTTGGGCTTGCGATCCCGCAAGCTGTCAGCGCCCAAAGTTGCGGCGGCAGTTTTTCAGGCTTTGTCGACGGGTTGAGGCAAGAGGCCATATCGCGCGGCCATGCGCCTGACACAGTGGCCCAGTTCTTCGCGCCTGTGCGCCAAGACCCGGCGGTGATCAAGGCCGACAGGCGGCAAGGTGTCTTTCAGATGCCCTTTGTCGACTTTGCCCGCCGCCTGATCAGCGCGGGCCGCCTGCAAAAGGGCCGTCAAATGGCGCAAAGCTATGATGCCGTGTTCGACCAGATCGAGCGGACCTACGGCATCAATCGCGGCGTCTTGCTGGCGTTTTGGGCGTTTGAGACCGATTACGGCGCGTTTCAGGGGGATTTCAACACGCTCAATGCGCTTGTCACCCTTTCGCATGATTGCCGCCGCCCCGAGTTGTTCCGCCCACAGATTTTTGCCGCATTGAAATTGTTCGAGCAAGGTGATTTCAGTCCCACCCGGACCACCGGCGCGTGGGCCGGTGAAATTGGCATGGTGCAGATGCTGCCGCAGGACATTCTGGACAATGGCCTCGACGGGGATGGCGACGGGCATGTCAGCCTGAAAACCTCAGCCCCGGATGCGCTGATGTCGGGGGCCAAGATGCTAAGCCACCTTGGCTGGCGCGCCGGAGAACCTTGGTTGCAAGAAGTCGACCTGCCGCAAAACATGGACTGGGCGCAAACTGGTCTGCGCACGCAAAAGCCCGGTGCTGACTGGGCGGCGATCGGCGTGCAGCCGCGCCATGGCGAAATCGCGGGCCACTTGCCTGCAAGCCTGCTGGTGCCACAGGGGCGCGGCGGGCCGGCGTTTTTGGCCTATCCGAATTTCCGTGTGTATTTCGAATGGAACCAAAGTTTCGTCTATGTTCTGACAGCGGCCTATTTCGCCAACCGGCTTGAGGG
>DATFJQ010000268.1:0-6004 GCA_035269125.1 Roseovarius sp. | reverse complement strand
GATGTGCCACATGACGCGATGACCTGCCTAGTCCGGTGTAAAGTCCAGCTCGCGGACTTCGGCGGCTTTCAACCCGTCGCCGATATTTTGCCCGACACCGTCATTCACCGAGACCAAAAGCGCGACCGCGCTGACCGCCATGCCAACAGTGGCCGCGGTCAAGACGACCCAGTCCACCGAAATTGCACCGGTTTCATCGGATACGAAATTAAGGAAGTAGTTATACATGATGTCACCTTTTTGGTCGCGACGCATCTTGTGCGTATAAAACTGTTTACAATTTCATGATGCGCGAAAACTTGGGCCATTTCGTGACGCAACAGATAAAAAACTGGCCGCAAAAAGGTATTTTGCGGCCAGTTTAAACAATAATTCTCAAACCGGGATTAGCTGCCGGTGCCCGTGCCGGTGCCGGTGCCAGTGCCTGTCGCTGCGGTCGACTGGCCGAGTTCACCAAGGGAAACGACGGTTGCTTCGTCCATCTCGGTGCTGATGCTGCTGGCCAGATTGTCAACGCCACCTTTGACGGCGGCAACGCCGGCAACGCCAAGGCCCACAACGGCTGCGGTCAGCACGACCCAGTCAACTGTCACGGCGCCGTCTTCTTCTTTCAGGAAGTTTGTGATGAATTTGTTCATGGTTGGTCCCTCCAAAGGATTCAGTGTCTCAGGTTTCAACCGCTTCGGTTGGTGACGGGCCGTGTCTCTCTCTTTGGCCTGTCGCCGTTGCGGTATGGGCTTATATAGCCGCTGAATTCGGGCAGGATTTTGGCGCGAATAGTTCCTTTTTCGTGAACCTTGATTTTTTTCAACCTAACCTTTTTAACTATAAGATAATAAAGGATAAAAAAGTTAACTTCAGTGTCCAGAGAGATGAAATTTGGATTTTTCGCCGGGTTTTGGCGGGGGTGCGTGTTTCGTAAATGCATACAATTCTGGAAAAACTGCACTTCTTTTGCGATACTGTGATCATAAAGAAAAAAGGGCTAGGGCAGGCTTACATGCATTCCGTACGGTTTCTGACGCTTATTGCGGCGATCAGCATGCCTGTCATGCTACACGCAGGCGATCCCCCGCCATTTCCCGACTTCACGTTCAAGATGGGCAAACCCCCGAAAGCGGGGGCGGGCAAACGCATTACCATTCAAATTGAGCCCGAAGCCACACAGCCCGATGTATCTGCGGATAAGCCTAAGCAGGGCGGGCCAACATCGGCGGCCTATGCGTGGTTCTGGCAATCCGTGTCGCCGCAAATCGGTGAAAACCCGGCCGGGCGTCTAGATACAGCGTTTGAGCATCTGGCCAAAGGGCCGGGCAATTCCCGGGTGAAAGAGCCGCGCTTTCAAACCCTGCAAACCATCGCCGCAGCGGAAGGCCAGCGCATTCTGGGTGCGACCATCGGCACACAGGTATCGCCCGCCTTGGCGCTTGCGGTGATCGCGGTGGAATCCGGCGGCCGCCCTACGGCGGTCAGCCCAAAAGGGGCACAAGGCCTGATGCAGTTGATGCCCGACACGGCCAGCCGCTTTGGCGTGACCGACAGCCTGTCGCCCGAGCAAAACATCAAGGCAGGCGTTGCTTATCTGGATTGGTTGCTGTCCGAATTTGGCGGCGATGCCGTTTTGGCGCTTGCGGGCTATAATGCGGGCGAGAACGCGGTGAAGAAACACAAGGGTGTGCCGCCGTTTGCCGAAACCCGCGATTACGTGCCCAAGGTTCTTGCGGCCTATAAGGTGGCCATCGGCCTGTGCAAGACCAAGCCCGCCTTCATTACTGATGCCTGCGCCCTGAACATTGCCATGCGGTGATCAAACGGGCCGCCCTGTCGCAGCCCATTTGATACCAAACTGTTTTAAACGATCGTGGCCTCGGTGGCGGCGCGCAGCTCGTCTTCGGTGACGCCATTGGCGCATTCAACGATTTTCAGGCCACCCTCGACCACATCCAGCACGCCCAGATTGGTGATGATCCGGTTGACCACCCCCGTGCCGGTCAGTGGCAGGGTGCATTCTTTCAACAGCTTGCTGTCGCCATGTTTGTTGGTGTGGTCCATCACCACAATGACACGTCTGACACCGGCGACCAGATCCATCGCCCCGCCCATGCCCTTGACCAGTTTGCCGGGGATCATCCAGTTGGCCAGATCGCCATTCTCGGCCACTTCCATCGCGCCAAGGATGGCCATGGCGATCTTGCCGCCGCGGATCATGCCAAAGCTGGTGGCGCTGTCGAAGTAACTGGTATGCGGCAATTCGGTGATCGTCTGCTTGCCGGCATTGATCAGGTCAGGGTCTTCCGTGCCTTCTACGGGAAACGGCCCCATGCCCAGCATCCCGTTTTCCGATTGCAGGGTGACATGCACGCCTTCGGGAATGAAATTCGGCACCAATGTCGGGATGCCGATCCCAAGGTTTACATATGTTCCGTCTTCCAGTTCTTGTGCCGCGCGGGCGGCCATTTCATTGCGGTCCCAAGCCATGATCATGCTCCTTTCGGGGTGAGTGAGGATGGCCGGCAGGCAAAATGCCCAGCCAGTGCCGTGCGAAAGCTTTGAAATGGTCAAAGCCATAATCTTCATTCATATGTGTGTAATCCGCCGTCGTGGGCGCCTGTCCGTCTGGCAGGCTGGCCGCGCGGCTGTATCGGGCGGGGCTGAAAGCCGGCCCATCCGTCAGCTCTTGAGGTTGCAACATCAGCCCATAGCGCAACTCTGACATCTGATGGGACACGGTTTTTTGCCACAGTCGCAGCAGGCGCGGCGCCTCGGGGTGTTGGCTGCATTGCGCTGCACCGGTGTCCAACTCGGGCGTGTTGGTTGCCGGGTGCGGGGCGGGCACGACAACGCAACGCGCGTCGTTGCGCAGGAACTCGGCCAGTTTGTGACAATAGCGCGCGACCCGATGATCCAGAAACGAGGTCACCAGTGAGCCCGAGACCGTGCGGGACTTGCCGGTGCTTTGCCCGCCCAGCATATCAAACTCGCCTATCAACTGGGCCAAACCATCCAGAGCAAAGCTTTGCCCGACCATCAAGATGGCCTCTTGTGAGGACAGATCAATTTGGTGCGGTAGATTGGGGTGGGTGGCCTCGCGGGCGTGCAGGACGCCGCGTTCATCATAGGTGCAGGATGAAAAGCTATGCCGCGGCAGCGCAAAAAACGAGAGCGACACCGACGGGAACGCCGACTCGATCGCCTCGCGCGCCAAAATATACGCGCCGACATGTGAATTGCCGATGATCGCGACACGCATCATTTGTGGTAGGCCTCAAGCAAGATCTGCTCGCATTGGGGGTCTGTCGGATCGGGTGAGCGGGGCATGTGCGGCCTGCGGTCTTGATCCTTCAGGCATGGCACGTTTCCACCATGCGACAGGGCAAAACAGGCCACAGCGGTCTCAATCCCTTGCTGCGATGGTTGCCGCCCGTCCGGTGCGAAATACGGCCCACCCGCAATCGGTGTCGAGACGATTTCATAGGCCGGGAAATAGTCAAAATCCGCATCCTCTGCCTGCAATTCCCCGCAGGCCGCCCTGAGGACTGATTTGGAATAGGTGCTGGCCGGCCCGACATGATGCCCGCTGGCCGTGGCGACCAATGGCACCGGCGATACCGTCAATACAAAACGCGCTTTTATGTCAGCCTTGCGCAACAGATCACGTGCGGCACGAAGATCGGCCAAAACCTCGGACTGGGTGAAGTTATGAAACTGAACCTTTGCCGGATCATAGTCTCCGGCGATATGGCCGGGGGCCGTGGGCAGAGCCAGCCCCGTGGCAACATCCAGCCAGCATTCCGTCAGACCAAGTGTCAGAATGATGCTTTCGGCGCCTTGCAGCACCTCTTTTACGGCCCGCAGATGTTCAAGACGCGCGTGGCGCACATCGTCGGGGTGGTCCACGCCTTCGGGTTCGACCGTTGGGCGCAGCGCGTCGAAATACCGCCCGTCGCGTTGCCAAACGGGTGACGGCGCGGTTTCCCCATCAAGCGCGTGGGCCACAAGTTGCCGGAATTGGCGTGCTGTGTAGATGTTTCCGTAGCGCGCCGAAAACAGGTTGTAGCCATATTGGTGACACAGCTTTTCCGGCATGTGAGACAGCATGTCCTCACCCTGCAAAACGTTCCAGCCATCGCGTGTCAGCGCTTGGTGGATGTGGCGCGCGAAACAACTGCCGACGGTCATCAGCGGCGTTTGGCGCGTCAACTCGACCTTGGGCGAGTAGAGCTGCGCCAAACCGGGCGCATCTGTGCGCCCGACGGTCGAGAGCCAAAAGGCCCGCGCCGGGAGGTTTTCATAGGGCGATGACATGCGCGCCCCGCGATCAGGCTGCGCGCGTCGTGCGTTGTTCGATGCGCTTTTCGTGCTCGCCTTGAATCAGGCGGTGCACATAGATGCCCGGCAGGTGGATGTGATCGGGGTCCAGTGTGCCCGGCTCGACGATTTCTTCGACCTCCATCACGCAGACCTTGCCGCACATTGCAGCAGGCGGATTGAAGTTGCGCGCCGTCTTGCGGAAAATCGCGTTGCCGGTGGTATCGGCCTTCCACGCCTTGACGATCGACAGATCGGCGAAAATGCCGCGTTCCAGAACATATGTTTCGCCGTCGAAATCCTTGTGCTCTTTGCCCTCGGCCACTTGCGTGCCAACACCGGTTTTGGTGTAGAATCCCGGAATGCCTGCGCCACCGGCGCGCATCCGTTCGGCCAGCGTGCCTTGCGGGTTGAACTCCAGCTCCAGCTCACCGGACAGATATTGACGCATGAATTCGGCGTTTTCACCCACGTAGGAACTGAGCATTTTCTTGACTTGCCGGGTTTGCAGTAGAATGCCGATACCGAAATCGTCTACACCCGCGTTGTTCGAGGCGAATGTCAGGTCTTTGACGCCACTGTCCTTGATGGCCTGCAACAACAGTTCAGGAATACCGCACAGGCCAAACCCGCCTGCCGAGATCAGCATGTCATCACGTAGTAGACCATCCAGCGCCTCGGCCGCTGTGCCATAGACCTTGTTCATCTCGTAACCCTCCTGGAAAATCCGTTTGCCATGGTATGCGGCTCCGGGTGGGGCAAAGTCAACGACTGGCCACGCATCAAGGCGTGGATAGGATTACTACGTAAGGCCTGCGTTCATTTCTTGGCGGTGGTTTTCTTTTTGGCTGCGGGTTTGCGGCCCTTGCCCTTTTTCGCGGCTTTTTCGGCAATCAACTGAACGGCCATTTCCATCGTCACATCTTGCGGCTCGGTGCCTTTGGGCAAGGTGGCGTTGACCTTGCCCCATTTGACGTAAGGCCCATACCGCCCGTCCATGACATTCACCGGCCCGCCCGAGTCGGGATGGTCGCCCAGTTCCTTGAGCGGTTTGGCCGCGGCCCGGCCCTGTCCGCGCGAGGCGGCCTTTTTCGCCAATTCCTCAACCGCACGGTTCATGCCGATGGTGAACACATCATCGACTTCTTTGATATTGGCATAAAGACGGCCATGCTTGACGAAGGGGCCATAGCGCCCGATCCCGGCTTCGATCATTTCGCCATCATCGGGATGCGGGCCAACCTCGCGCGGCAGGCTTAGCAGCATCAGCGCCTTTTCAAGATCCATATCATCGGGGCTCCAGCCTTTGGGCAGGCTGGCGCGTGGCGGTTTCTTGTTGTCTTCGGTCACCTCGCCGCGCTGCACATAGGGGCCGAACCGGCCAGACCGCAGGCTGATTTCGTCTCCATCGTCTTCGCCCAGAATACGATCGCCCGCGTCATTGGCATCCCCGCCGATGGGGCGGGTATAGCGGCATTCGGGATAGCGTGAGCAGCCCACAAACCCGCCGGTGCGTGACGTTTTCAAGTGCAGGCTGCCTTCGCCACACAGCGGACAGGCGCGCGGATCGCTGCCATCTTCGCGCGGTGGATACAGCGTGGGCGCCAAGGCATCGTCCAGCACGTCCAACACCTCGGTGATGCGCAGTTCCGAGGTTTCCTCGATGGCCTTGTGAAAATCGCGCCAGAAGCCCGAG
>DATFJQ010000267.1:0-4975 GCA_035269125.1 Roseovarius sp. | reverse complement strand
CGTATAATGACAACGACGCGGCCATCAAGGTGCTTCAAGACCTCGATGTGCCCTATGTGGCCGCGCATCCGCTGGAATTTCAGACGCTGGATCAATGGGCCAATTCGGCCCAAGGGCTTGGCCCCATCGAAACGACGATGCTGATCGCCCTGCCCGAACTTGACGGGGCCACGATGCCGACCGTCTTTGCCGGACGTCATGGCGCAGAAGGGTGCAACGGATGCGCCCGCACCTGCCCCGCCACCTCCACCGTCAAGGCGATGGCCCCCTGCCCCGAGCGGGTCGAGGTTTTGGCCAGCCGTGTCGCGCGACAAGCCACACTGCACCGCGCCAAAATGGCCGAGCGTAAGGTTGGTATCGTGCTGTTCGGCTTCCCGCCCAATGCCGGAGCGGCGGGCACGGCAGCGTATTTGGATGTTTTCACCTCACTTTACAACACGCTGCACGCCATGGCGGCGCGCGGCTATGATCTGACCCCGCCCCCAAGCGTCGAAGCCCTGCGCGCCATCGTGCTTGAAGGCACGGCACAGCAATATGGCCAGGAGGCCAATGTCGCGGCTCATGTCGGCGCTGAAGAAATGGTGCGCAACACCCCGTGGCTGGACGAGATCGAGGCACAATGGGGCGCGGCGCCGGGGCGTGTGCAATCTGACGGTCGCGGCGTTTTCGTGCTTGGGGCGCAGTTCGGCAATGTCTTTGTCGGGCTGCAACCGGCCTTTGGCTATGAGGGCGATCCGATGCGCCTTTTGTTCGAGCGTGGCTTTGCCCCAACCCATGCATTCGCACAGTTCTACCTGTGGCTGCGGCACTCGTTCAAAGCCGTTGTGCTGCTGCATTTCGGGATGCATGGCGCGCTGGAATTCATGCCGGGCAAGCAAACCGGGCCGGGGGCTGCGTGCTGGCCAGACCGGCTGATCGGTGACATGCCGAATGTCTATCTTTACGCCTCCAACAACCCGTCCGAGGCGACGCTGGCCAAGCGCCGCTCGGGCGCTGTAACAGTCAGCCATCTGACACCGCCTCTGGCCACGTCCGGGCTTTACAAGGCGCTGGCCGAGTTGAAAGACAGCCTGACGCGCTGGCGCGAGATGGCGCCGGATGCCTCCGGGCGCGATGATATCGTAGCCCTGATTGCCGAACAGGCGGAGGCCGCGGATATGGGCGGGCACGCGCCCGAGGCCTTGTGGCTGCGCCTTTTGGAAACCGAAGAGGCGCTGATCCCCGAAGGGCTGCATGTGCTTGGCCGGACGATGGATGCCGAGGCGCGCGCTGGATATCTGGACCTGATGGCGCAGGCAGACCTCGAAACGCGCAGCCGCGTGGACGCGCATTTGCAGACCGACAGCGAAATTCCCGCCCTGCTCCATGCCTTGGAAGGGCGCTACACGCCGCCGGTGCCGGGGGGGGATTTGATCCGCTCGCCCGAGGTTCTGCCGACCGGGCGCAACATCCATGCCTTTGACCCCTTCCGCATGCCGACAGCCTTTGCGTGCCGCGAAGGGGCCAAGCAGGCGCAGGTTTTGCTGGATACCCATAGGCGCCTGCCGCGTAGTGTGGCACTGGTGCTTTGGGGGTCCGACAACATCAAATCCGATGGCGCGCCACTGGCGCAAGCCCTGTCATTGATCGGGGCCGAGCCGCGCTTTGACAGCTTTGGGCGGCTTTGCGGGGCAGACCTTGTGCCGCTGGAACAATTGGGCCGCCCACGCATCGACGTGATCATGACGCTATCGGGCATTTTCCGCGACCTGCTGCCTTTGCAAACCAAGCTTCTGGCCGAGGCCGCCCTTAAGGCAGCCACAGCGGATGAGCCGCTGGAGCAGAACTTTATCCGCGCCCATGCGTTGGCCTATGCCGAGAAAATCGGCTGTGACATGGAAACCGCCGCCTTGCGGGTCTTTTCCAATGCCGAGGGGGCCTATGGGTCCAACGTCAATCAACTGGTCGACAGTTCGGCCTTTGGCGACGAGGATGAACTGGCCGATGCCTATGAGGCGCGCAAAAGCTTTGCATACGGCGTGAACGGCAAGCCGACACAGCACACCGCCCTGTTGCAACAGGCCCTGCGGGATGTCGACATCGCCTATCAGAACCTTGAATCGGTCGAATTGGGCGTCACCACGGTGGACCATTACTTTGACACGCTGGGCGGGATTTCCCGCGCGGTGAAGCGCGCCCGCGATGGCGAGGAAGCGGCGGTCTATATCTCGGACACCACGCGCGGGGCGGGTAAGGTGCGCACGCTTTCCGATCAGGTCGCGCTGGAAACCCGCGCGCGCTCGCTCAATCCGAAATTCCACGAAGCCCTGCTCAAGCACGGGGCCGAGGGTGTGCGCCAGATCGAAAGCCACCTGACCAATACGCTGGGCTGGTCGGCCACCACGGGTCAGGTCGATCCTTGGGTCTATCAGCGGCTGTCGGAAACCTTTGTTCTGGATGACGTGATGCGCAAACGGCTGAGCGATCTTAACCCGGTCGCCTCGTCGCGCATGGCCAATCGTCTGCTGGAAGCACATGACCGCGCCTATTGGAGCCCGGATGACGACACGCTGGCCGCTCTGCGCGATGCGGCGGACGCACTTGAAGACCGACTGGAAGGGGTGGCCGCCGAATGACACCTCAGCAAAGCACAAACCCACGCAGCACAAAGCCGCGCCCGGGCGACGGGCCCAATACCTATAAAATGAGGACGATATCATGAGTCCACTGGATACCAAGCAGCCCCCTTCAGCGCGGGCCAACATGCGCGAGGCCGCCGGCCTTGAGGCCCGCAGAGAAGTTAAAACGCCGCCCATTCTCACCGGACAGGACGGCGAAGGGTCGGTGCAGGTGCATCAAGACCCGTCTATGCAAATCGATGGCGCCAAGGTGTTTTCCGTCTATGGCAAGGGCGGGATCGGCAAATCGACCACCTCTTCGAACCTGTCGGCGGCCTTTGCCCAGATGGGCAAGCGGGTGCTTCAGATCGGCTGCGACCCCAAGCATGACAGCACCTTCACCCTGACCGGACAGTTGCAACCCACAGTGATTGACATCCTCAAGGAGGTGGATTTCCACGCCGAGGAACTGCGCCCTGAAGATTTCGTGACCCGCGGCTGGGGCGGCGTGCAATGTGTCGAGGCCGGTGGCCCGCCCGCCGGAACCGGCTGTGGCGGCTATGTTGTGGGGCAAACGGTGAAACTGCTCAAGCAGCACCACATGCTGGAAGACACCGACGTGGTGATTTTCGACGTGCTGGGCGATGTGGTCTGCGGTGGCTTCGCCGCGCCTTTGCAGCATGCCGACCGGGCGCTGATCGTCACCGCCAATGATTTTGACAGTATCTACGCGATGAACCGGATCATCGCCGCCGTGCAGGCCAAATCGAAAAATTACAAGGTGCGGCTGGCCGGATGTGTCGCCAACCGCTCGCGCGAGACCGATGAGGTGGATCGCTATTGCGCCGAGGTGGGGTTCAGCCGCATCGCGCATATGCCAGACTTTGACGCGATCCGCCGCTCGCGCCTCAAAAAGAAAACCCTCTTCGAGATGCCCGACGAGGAAGACATCGTCATGGCGCGCAAGGAATACATCCGTATGGCCGAAACCCTTTGGAACGGCACCGAACCTTTGGCGCCTGCGCCGATGGAAGACCGCGATATCTTTGAACTGCTGGGATTTGACTAATGCCTGACGGACAGCCCATCAACATGCCCGTCCCGGGCCAGATCCGGGGCCGCGACACGGCCACCGGTGCAGGCGGCTGGTCGCGCACGCGCGACCGGGTAGAGACCTATTTTGACAAGACGGCCACCCGCACCTGGGAACGCCTGACCAGCGACGCGCCAGTGTCGCGCATTCGCGAAACCGTGCGCCGCGGACGCGATGAGATGCGCGCGCAGATGCTGTCACGCCTGCCCGACGACCTGCGCGGCGCGCGGGTGTTGGACGCGGGCTGTGGGGCCGGGCAAATGGCCGCCGAACTGGCCGCGCGCGGGGCCGATGTGGTCGCCGTGGATATTTCGCCCTCGTTGGTCGAGATTGCAGCCGCGCGCTTGCCCGAAGGGTTGCCGGGAAAAGTGCGGTTTCTGTCCGGCGATATGTTGTCGGAGGGTCTGGGCGGTTTCGATCACGTGCTGGCGATGGATAGCCTGATCTACTACGACCGCCACGATATTGCCCGCGCGCTTGATACGCTGGGCCGCCGGACCGGCGGCAACATCGTCTTTACCGTTGCGCCGCGCACGCCGCTTTTGATGACCATGTGGCGCGTCGGGCAGCTGTTTCCGCGCGCCGACCGCTCGCCCACCATGATTCCGCATGCCCCCGCCGCCCTGCACAAAGCCTTGCTGCGCGCCGAGGCCCCCGGCCGCCTGAGCGCGCTGGAGCGGGTCACGTCAGGCTTTTATATCTCGCAGGCGATGGAGCTTGCCATATGAGCCACCGTCCCTCCCCCCTGATGGCCCTGACGACGCGGCTTTTGCCCTTTGCCGATGCGGCAAGTGAAGGCTTGCCCATGTCGCAGCTCTTGCGTCTGTCGTTGTTTCAGGTGTCGGTGGGGATGGCGACGGTGATGCTTTTGGGGACGCTCAACCGCGTGATGATCGTAGAGCTTTCGGTTCCGGCGGTCATCGTCGCGGTTATGATCGCCCTGCCCGTTCTGATCGCGCCTTTCCGGGCGCTTCTGGGCTTCCGCTCAGACACCCATCGCAGCGCGATCGGCTGGAAGCGTATCCCCTACCTGTGGTTCGGGTCGCTTTGGCAGATGGGCGGTTTGGCGGTGATGCCGTTTGCCTTGTTGGTTCTGTCGGGCCAGCAGGCTGTCGGGCCGACATGGGCCGGCGAGGTTCTGGCCGCCTTGGCCTTTTTGATGACGGGCCTTGGTTTGCACATGACCCAGACTGCGGGTCTGGCCTTGGCCACAGACCGGGCCGATGACGAAACCCGCCCACGCGTCGTGGCGCTTCTTTACATTATGTTTCTTCTGGGCATGGGC
>DATFJQ010000266.1:0-7625 GCA_035269125.1 Roseovarius sp. | reverse complement strand
GCAATGCCGCTGACCGAAACCTGACGACCGGCAAGTTCAAAGATCGCTTCAGCGAAATCTTTCCAACTTGCATCTGGCGCGCCCGAGAAATGATAGATGCCCGCCGCCGTGCTGTCGGCCTGCAGCTTGTCGGCGATTGTGAGGCAGGCAGCGGCGATATCGGCAGCCGCTGTTGGCCCGCCAATCTGATCGTCCACGATGTTCAGCGCATCGCGGCTTTCTGACAGGCGCAGCATGGTTTTGACGAAGTTGGCGCCATGCGCCGAGAACACCCAGCTTGTGCGCAGGATGGCAAATGTGCCGCCAGCTTGGGCAATCGCTTGTTCGCCCGCCAATTTACTGCGGCCATAGGCGTTTTGCGGGGCAACAGGGTCTGATACAGAACGCGGATCGGTGCCGCCGCCACCAAACACATAATCCGTCGAGATATGAACGACCGGGATATCCAATTCAGCACAGGCATGCGCCATGGCCGCCGGTGCGATGGCATTGACCTGATGTGCCAGATCCTCTTCCTCTTCCGCGCGATCGACCGCGGTGTAGGCGGCGGCGTTGATTACAACATTTGGAGCGTGTGTGCGGATCGTATCGACGCAGGCCGCCGGATTGGTCAGATCGGCCTGATCACGACCCAGAAACACGGCGTCGGGCGCCAACCGAGACAGTTCCGTGGCCACTTGGCCAGTTTTGCCGAAGATTAGTTTGGTCATCTGAAATTCCTGTTACGTTGCTGAAAACAAAAGATCATTTCCCGCGCACTTTTCACTGTATAGCGTTAGATCTTCTGAATAAATTGAACGGGTCAATTTGATCGTTTCATCATCATAAAGGTCAGCGTATGCTGGAATGCTTCCGTCGCGTTTAAGAATCTCCAACTCACTTATGGGCCAATCCACGAAATTCTTTGGTGCTGCTTGTTTTAAGGATTGTGTTCCATGGCGACTTAAATTGCGGGCATCGAGAATTTGCATACCAGTGTTTGAGGTGATGTTTTCAGCAGTGTCGCCGAAATGTTCCAGCGAGAACCAATCATCATAATCTTGATAAACTAGAAATTGAACTTGTGGCCTCCAATGGATGTTGTTCCTGAACCGTGGCGCGCGCCCGATCGTGTTCAAGAAATCCCGGAAACTGAACTTTGTCGGGTCCAATGAGTCATTGCACTGTCTGAAGAGGTCCCAGTACTCGGGTGTTCTTTCCACGATCTTGTCAAGAAATGCACTGGCAAGTCTGCGAAACGGGCATCGCAATATTACAAACGTGTAATCAGCACACAGCAACTCTTTGAGGTTTGCAGAAAAAGTTGCGTTGTTCGTGTGAACCCATGTCCAGTCTTCAAGATCTTGAATGCAGCCGTTTGCGGATGCCAAACTTAATCGCATCGTTGTGCATCCGTTCTTGGGAATGAAAGTATAGATGCTGTTGGATGTGTATTGGACAAGCGCATGTTTGGCGGCGAAATTGTGGGCTCCGTTCGTCGATAACCGAACGTTTGTTCCTGGTGTGTGACGCAGCCTCCTTTGGGGCGATTTTGAGATATACATCACCCACTGCCCACCCGCGTTCCGACGCCTTCCAAATTCAGTAAAGGCTGCCACCAATCCGCGTTATCGAGGTACCATTGCACGGTCTTTTCCATGCCCTGTTCCACCGTCACCGAAGGTTTCCAGCCCAATTCTGAAATGATGCGGTCGGGGTCGATGGCATAGCGGGCATCGTGGCCCGGACGGTCGGTGACAAAGGTGATCTGATCGCGGTAGCTGCCGTTGTCGCGGGGGCGCTTTTCGTCGAGGATATCGCAGATCGCATGAACAAGGTCGATGTTGCGCCGCTCGTTATGGCCGCCGACGTTATAGCTGCGCCCCGGTTGGCCCTTTTCTACCGCCAACAGCAGCGCATCGGCGTGATCTTCGACATAAAGCCAGTCGCGCACATTCAGGCCTTGGCCGTAAATCGGCAAATCCTTGCCATGCAGCGCGTTCAGGATGACCTTTGGGATCAGCTTTTCGGGAAAGTGATAGGGGCCGTAATTGTTGGAACAATTGGTCAGCACAACCGGCAAGCCGTAGGTATGAAACCACGCCCTCACCAGATGATCCGAGGATGCTTTCGAGGCGGAATAGGGGCTGCGCGGGTCATAAGGCGTGTCTTCGGTGAACAGGCCTTCGTCGCCCAAGGATCCATACACTTCGTCGGTCGAGATATGGTGAAAGCGAAACGTCTCAGGCCGGCCATTGATGACCCATTGGGCGCGCGCGGCCTCAAGCATATTGTAGGTGCCGGTGATGTTGGTCTCGATGAAATCACCCGGCCCGTCGATAGAGCGATCGACATGCGATTCAGCTGCCAAGTGCATCACCGCGTCGGGATTGTGCGTCTCAAAAATCCGGGTCAGAGCCGCGCGGTCGCGTATATCGGCGTGTTCAAATGCATAGTTCGGATGATCCGCAACGCTGGCCACGTTTTCCAATCGTCCGGCATAGGTGAGCGCATCAAGATTGATCACCTGATGCCCCCGCTCAACTGCCAACCGCACCACCGCCGAGCCGATAAAGCCCGCACCACCTGTGACAAGAATTTTCATGACTGCTCTCCATAGGTGAACGGGCTGTCGAATTGTGCCATCAGGGGGGCGTTCGCGTCTTTGTCGGACAGGATGGCATCGCCACTCAGGCCCCAATCAATCGCAAGGTCGGGATCATCGAAGCGCACGGCGCCATCGCATTCGGGCGCGTAGTAATCCGAGCATTTATAGATGATCTCGGTATCGGGCTCGCGGGTGGAAAACCCATGCAGAAACCCTTCGGGAATCAGCAATTGCAGGCCATTCGCAAAGCTTAGCTCATAGCCCACCCATTGGCCGAAGGTCGGGCTGCCCTTGCGGATGTCCACGGCCACGTCAAAAAGTCGCCCGCGACCACAGCGCACCAGCTTGGCTTGTGCATGAGGCGGTGACTGGAAATGCAGCCCGCGCACGGTGTTGACCGCTGCCGAAACCGAATGATTGTCTTGCACGAAATCAATGTCGACACCGTGCTCGGCCAAAGTTTTGCGACTCCAGCTTTCCGAGAAAAACCCCCGGTCGTCGCCAAAGCGGCGTGGCTCTAGCAGTAAAACACCGGGCAGTTTGGTTTGCGTAACTTTCAAAGCAGACCCTCACGTAACAAATCTGCCTGTGCCTTTAGCAAGCACAGGCAGGAATGTCACCGCCATTGGGGAATGAATGTTCTATCTTTGATTGAGTTCAGTCTTTGATAAACATTTTGCGTGGACGTTTGCAGAATGTTTCCGCCGGGCCGTCCTCGGTGATGAGGATCGATTCGGTAATCTCAAGCCCCCAATCGGCCATCCATAGCCCCGGCATGAAATGGAAGGTCATCCCCGGTTCAAGCAGGGTCTCATCCTCGGCGCGCAGGCTGATGGTGCGCTCGCCCCAATCGGGCGGATAGCTCAGGCCGATGGGATAGCCGCAGCGCGCCCCGCGTTCGATTCCGGCACGTTCCAATGGCGCGGCCAATGCATTTGCGATGTCGCAGGCGCGGTTGCCTGCGCGGGCCGTCTCAAGCCCGGCTTCCAGCCCTTCGGCCAATGCCTTTTCAGCATCCAGCAGGAATTGCGGGGGTTTGCCCAGAAACAGGGTCCGGCACAGCGGCGCGTGATAGCGCCTGTAGCACCCCGAAATTTCAAAGAATGTCGCTTCGCCGGTCACAAAGTCCCGGCCATCCCATGTCAGGTGCGGCGCGGCCGCATCAGACCCGGACGGCAACAGCGGCACAATCGCTGGATAATCGCCCCATGCGCCGTCAACGCCACGGATGCCGTCACGGAAAATCTCCGCCACGATCTCGTTTTTAGGCACACCCGGCTCAACTCTTTCCATCAGCCCGTCGATGATAATTTCCGAGATCGCCGCGGCCTTGCGGATGCAGGCCAGCTCTTCCTCGGATTTGACGCCGCGCTGCCAGTTCACCAGCGCTGTCGCGTCAACAAAAGTTGCGTCAGGCAATTCGGCCTGCAACACCGCAAACGCCTTGGCCGAGAAATAGTAATTGTCCATCTCGACACCGATGCGCTTGTTTTGCACGCCCATGCCGCGCAGGCGTTCGGCCAAGTCTTGCATCGGATGGCGTTCGGTGGATTGCACGTAGTTGTCTGCATAGCCCATGACCCTGTCATCGGTCATCCAAACCGTGCGCACACCACCATTGGCGTCTTGATTGCGACCCCACCAAACCGGATCGGCATCGGGTAGAACGACAACACCCTGATGCACATAGAACGACCAGCCATCATAACCCGTCAGCCAGTTCTGGTTTGACGGGTCGGTGACGAACAAAACATCGACCCCGGCAGTATCCATCGCGATGCGTGTTTTGGTCAGGCGGCGCTGAAATTCAGCATCCGAGAAAGGAAGATTCTTTTCGATCATGGTGTTACCTTTACTGGCCAGTCTAATCCGCCTTACGGGCGAAATCGGCTGCTTGCCCCAAGAAAAACGGCAAGCCATGTCGTTTTTAGGAAATTCCATGTCGCCCAGTTGACGATAACCTGCGCCAAGGCAAAGCTGTGACCTATCTATGGAGTGACCTGATGCAACCGACGCTGGCCGATATTCATGCCGCTGCCAACACGATCCGAGGGGTGGCGGATGCCACGCCGTTGGTGCCCTCGCCTTTCATGAGCGATCGCGCCGGTGTCGAGTTTCTGTTGAAACTGGAAAACATGCAGCCCATCGGCGCGTTCAAACTGCGCGGTGCGTTGAACGCGGTTGCGGGTGTGGCGGATGCGGCGGGCGTGACCTGCTGTTCCACTGGCAATCACGGGCGCGGCGTGGCCTATGCCGCACAGGCCCGCGGAATGCGTGCGGTTGTCTGCATGTCCGACTTGGTGCCCCAAGCCAAGGTTGACGGCATCCGCGCCCTTGGCGCCGAGGTGCGGATAAAGGGCCAAAGCCAAGACGATGCATTGGCCGAATCCCTTCGGCTTGTGCGCGATGAGGGGCTGGTTGAAATTTCGCCGTTTGACGACCCGTTGGTGATTGCCGGGCAAGGCACGATCGGTTTGGAAATTCTGGCCGCTAGGCCCGATGTGACAACTCTTCTGGTGCCGTTGTCGGGCGGCGGGCTGGCTGCTGGTGTGGCTTTGGCGGCCAAGGCGATCAATCCCAAGATTCGCGTGATCGGCATCAGCATGGACCGGGGCGCGGCGATGCATGACAGCATCAAGGCCGGTCGACCGATTGAGGTAGAAGAGGTGTCCAGCCTGGCCGATTCCCTTGGCGGCGGTATCGGGCTGGACAACCAACTAAGCTTTGCGATGTGCCGTGATTTGCTGGACCAGATCGTGCTGGTGAGCGAAGAGCAGATTTATCACGCCATGCAGGTGCTATACTATGAGGATCGCATTGTGGCTGAAGGGGCCTGCGTGGTGGGGTTGGCGGCGGTTCTTGCTGGCAAGATCACGCTGGACGGACCAACCGCCACCATCATTACAGGCCGCAATCTGGATATGCCCACCTTTACCCGCATCGTCACCGGGCAGGATGTGACACTGGGCAACGTCACCGTGAAAGGAAAACCCTATGCCACATGATATCAAAATCGTAACCGAGGCCGAGTTGCGCGGCGTTGTCGGCCTGGATCTTGATACGGTCAACGTGGTCGAACGCGCGTTTTCCGCGCTGGCCAGTGGCGATGTCGTGATGCCGCCGATCCTGTCGATGGACCTGCCCGCCGCCAATGGCGAGGTGGACGTGAAAACCGCCTATATTCCGGGCTTTGAGGGGTTCGCCATCAAGGTCAGCCCCGGCTTTTTTGACAATCCGAAACTGGGGCTGCCATCGCTGAATGGTTTGATGATCCTGTTCTCGGCCAAAACCGGGGTGGTGCAGGCGCTGTTTCTGGACAATGGATATCTGACCGATCTGCGCACCGCGGCGGCAGGCGCCGTGGCGGCGCGGCACTTGGCGCCCGATGTGGTGGACACGGCGGGCGTGATCGGTACAGGGGTGCAGGCCCGTTTGCAGATGAAAGCCGCGCATCTTGCGCGGCCCTTCAAGACGCTGCTGATCTGGGGCCGTGATGCGGCTAAGGCAAAAGTCTGCGCTGATGAGCTGGCCGCTGATCTGGATGTCGATGTGCAGATCATGGATGACCCGTCCAAGCTGGTATCGTTGTCGCAACTGGTGGTCACGACGACACCGGCACGCGAACCGGTGTTGCGGGCCGAATGGCTGCACAAGGGGCTGCATATCACGGCCATGGGCTCGGATCAGGAAGGCAAGAACGAGATTGATCCGCGCGCCCTTGCGGTGGCCGATCTTTACGTCGCCGACCGTGTCAGCCAGACGGAAATTCTGGGCGAGTTGCGCAGCGCCAAGCAGGCCGGGCAGTGGGTGCATGGCATCCCTGCTGAGTTGGGCAATGTGATCGCCGGTGATGCGCCCGGGCGCCGCAACGAGGATGATATCACCATCGCCGACCTGACGGGCACGGGCGCACAGGATACGGCCATTGCCAGCCATGTTTTCGCTTTGTTGCAGGAAAGCGACGCCGGCACGGTGATCCACGCATGAAACTGGATGCGCGTGATTTGCAAATTCTGCGGGTTTTGTCGGCTGAGGGCCGGATCACCAAGGCCGATCTGGCCGCCAAGGTGGGGCTATCGGCCAGCCCCTGTTGGGAACGCCTGCGAAAACTGGAACAGGCCGGGATCATCGAGGGCTACAACGCGCGTATCAACCTGCGCAAGCTGGGGCCGCATGTGACCGTGTTTGTGGCGGCGGAACTGGCCGATCACACCCCGGCCAGTTTTCGCGCCTTCGAGGACAGTGTGCAGCGTTACGAGGAAATCACCGCCTGTTGGGCCTTGGGGGGTGGGTTTGATTATCTCATGCAGATCGTCACCACCGATATCGACAGCTATCAGCGTCTGATCGACGAGATGCTGGAGGCGCGCATCGGGTTGGCGCGATACTTCACCTATATCGTGACAAAACCGGTCAAATCCCCCGGACTGCCACCTTTGGAGGCACTGATGGGGTGAATCCTCTGATCTAGCGCGCCTTTGCAGAATAAACTTCTGTAAGGGCGCGCGAGTTCAGCCCCAATGCCTTCCGTCGCCAGAATAGGATTTGGCGTAAAGGAGGGCCGAGTATGACTGATTCCGCGATCTGGACCAGAAATGGTGTCACCGACACGCGCCTTGTGCGCAGCTTTTCTTATGTGAATGGCAAGTGGACTGCAGGCGACGACAGCGCCACGATCCCTGTCGTAAACCCAGCAGATGGTCGCCTTTTGGGCGATGTGGCTAGCCTGTCAGCCGATCAGGCCAGCAAAGCGATCGACGCTGCGCAAGCTGCATTTGTCGATTGGTCCATGACATTGCCGCAAGATCGGTCTGCCATTTTGCGCCGCTGGTTCGATCTGATGATCGAGAACCGCGAGGATCTGGCGCGCATCATGGTGCTGGAACAGGGCAAGCCCCTGTCGGAAGCGCGCGGCGAAATCGACTATGCGGCCAGCTTTGTCGAATATTACGCCGAAGAGGCCAAGCGCCCCAACATCGAAGGTGTCACCAGCCATTTGCCCGATGCCGAGGTCGAGTTGTGGCTAGAGCCAGTGGGC
>DATFJQ010000265.1:0-5046 GCA_035269125.1 Roseovarius sp. | reverse complement strand
CCACTGGCCTCATCCTTCAGTGTTGAGCGCAGGCTTTTTTCCAGCCGCCCCAAACGGTCGGTATACTGGATCAGATGCGTGCGGATATCGCGGATTTCGGTTAGCATTTCGGTCACATCGCGCGACAGTTCCCCCTCGTCCGAAGGGGCGTCGGGGCCATGGCCCTCGCCCGACAGTAGCCACAACAGCGATACGTTCAAAAGCCCCGCCATCATCGACAGTTTGTTGGCGCGCGGCTCGCTCAGATCATTTTCCCAGCCTTTCAGCGTCTTGAGTTTGACGCCAAGCCGTTTGGCCAGTTCGTGCTGCGTCATCCCGGCCTGTTCGCGCGCACCGGCGACGCGGTCGCCAAATGTGGTTGCATCGGGGTCAAACCAGCCTTCGGTCGGTGTCTCGTTCATCTGGGTATCCTTTCGCCTCATCCGTGCAGGGTGCTTGATCCGCATTGCGGCAGACCCTAAGACATTCCCCAACGCTATACAAACCGGAGCGCGTCATGAACCCTCTTTCCGCGACACTATCGCGCGTCAAACCGTCCCCGACAATCGCGGTCACCTCGAAGGCCGCCGAGATGCGCCGCGCAGGACATGACGTGATCAGCCTTGGCGCGGGCGAGCCGGATTTCGACACCCCCGACAACATCAAGGCCGCCGGTATCCGCGCCATCGAAGAGGGCAAGACAAAATACACGCCCCCAGATGGCATCCCCGAGTTGAAAGAGGCGATCTGCGCCAAGTTCAAGCGCGACAATGGGCTGGACTATACGCCAGCGCAGGTCAGCGTCGGCACAGGCGGCAAGCAGCTCCTGTATAACGCGCTGATGGCCACGCTGAACCCCGGCGACGAGGTGATCATCCCTGCCCCCTATTGGGTCAGCTACCCCGACATGGTGTTGCTGGCCGGGGGTGAGCCGGTGGTGGTGCCTGCCGGGCTTGAGACCGGGTTCAAACTTACGCCCGACGCGCTTGAGGCGGCGATCACGCCGAACACCCGCTGGTTTATCTTCAACTCGCCCAGCAACCCCACGGGCGCGGGCTACTCATGGGACGAGTTGAAGGCGCTGACGGATGTTCTGATGCGGCATCCGCATGTCTGGGTCATGACCGACGACATGTATGAACATCTGGCCTATGATGATTTCGAATTCTGCACGCCTGCGCAGGTGGAACCGGGGCTTTACGACCGCACATTGACCTGCAACGGCGTCAGCAAAGCCTATGCGATGACCGGCTGGCGGATCGGCTATGCCGCCGGGCCCGAGGTGCTGATTGGCGGGATGCGCAAGATACAATCGCAAAGCACCTCGAACCCCTGCACGATCAGCCAATGGGCCGCGATCGAGGCCCTCAGCGGCCCTCAGGATTTCATCGCCACCAATAACGAGATTTTCAAGCGCCGCCGTGATCTGGTGGTCGGCATGCTGAACGCCATTGACGGCATGGAATGCCCGGTGCCCGAGGGCGCGTTTTACGTCTATCCATCAATTGCCGGGCTAATCGGCAAAACCAGCGCGGGTGGCGCACAAATCACCGATGACGAGGCTTTTGCCACGGCCTTGCTGGAGGAAACCGGCGTGGCGGTGGTGTTCGGCGCGGCCTTCGGGCTTTCCCCGGCGTTCCGCGTCAGCTACGCTACGGCGGATGAGGCCCTGAAAGAGGCCTGCGGCCGGATCCAGAGGTTCTGCGCCGCATTGACGTAACAAAAGGGCGGTGACGATGGCCGGAGACCTGCCGGATTATTACTTCAGGGTGCGCGAAAACGGCGCTTTCGTATTCCGCGTGGATACGGAAAATCGGCAGCGCCGGATCGACATGAATCAAATCGCGGTGGTCAATACGCGCAATGGTCAGATCAAGCCGCATGGCGACCGAGAGCTGTCGGATGACGACATGCAAATCATCAAAGAGTGGATGGAAGAACGCAGAGAGCTGCAAGCCGCGCGTGATATCGACGACATCCACCGCGCGGTCGATTACCTGAACCAAACCACCCACTGGGTGCAATCGCGCGCCACGGACGAGCAATTGGACAACGTCACCGACGCGCTGCTGTTGGCGATGCACGATCTGCGCACCGTTTTGGTGCGCAAAAAGGCCGACCGTCTGCTGAAAGACGAGTGAGCTTGCCTTGCCATGCGCTGTGACCACACACCGCATTTCTGCCCCACGCGGCATCTGCGGCATGCTGGTGTGGATAATACCACCACATCCAAGACTTACTGAACCGCGCCGGGTGGCCCGGCGCCTCAAGCCGCCAAAGATGCACAATGTTTACTCAGAAGAAAAAACTGTATATATCTGGGAATATCAAACACACACAACAGCTTATATGTCGCTAGTGGCGGCTTAATCGTTTGAGGACACCATATGACCGCTGTCGCGCCCCCGCCTGTGAGCAAACTTGAACAAGACCCGCATCGCTTGCGCGAAGAGCGTGAAAAGGTTCTTGAGGTTGCCATTGGCCGAGAGGTGCGCGCCTTTCGCAAGCAACAGGGGATCACCGTGGCCGAGCTGTCTCGGCTGACGGACCTGTCCATCGGTATGCTGTCCAAGATCGAGAACGGCAACACCTCGCCGTCGTTGACCACCCTGCAAACATTGGCCGATGCCCTGTCGGTGCCGCTGACCGCCTTTTTCCGGGGATACGAAGAAAAACGCGAGGCCATTCTGACAAAGGCCGGTGAAGGCGTCGAAATCGAACGGGACGGCACCCGCGCCGGACATCAATACAATCTGCTGGGGCACATCGGATCAAATGCCAGCGGCGTCATCGTCGAGCCGTATCTACTGACGCTGACCAAGGAATCCGACACGTTCAAGACATTCCAGCACAGCGGGATCGAGATGATCTATATGCTGGAGGGCAAGGTCGATTACCTGCACGGCAAGGAAATCTATCCGATGGAACCGGGCGACACGCTGTTTTTCGACGCCGACGCCCCGCACGGGCCTGAACGCTTGGTCGAGTTGCCGATCCGCTATCTGTCGATCATCTGTTACCCACAACAAAAACCCTGATCGGCCTCGCCCTGCCCGACAACAGAAAAAACCGGCCACATCCCAAGGATGCGGCCGGTTTTCGTTTGCCCTGACCTTATTTAGTGAGTGGTGGTTCGGTATCCAGATCGGGCCAGACACCCGGCGATGTGGGCAAGCCATCATCAAATTGGCTGAGGTAGTCCAACATCATCGGGCGGTTGTCGATAAAGCCTTTGTAGTCGGCCAACTCTTCGGGCAGATCGCGGACCACGCGGTGCAGGCGGCGACCCCATTTCGGGATGCTCACGATATCCTGAAACGCGATCAGGTAGCAGCGGATCGGGAACAACAGCGCGTTCGAGCGCGGCAACCGATAGAACGTTTGCAATTCCACGCGCAAATGCTGTTTGGCGCCGATATTTTCCGGCGTCAGGGTGGTCTTCTGCACGCCCCATTTGTGATAGTTTTCCGGGCTGGTATCGAGCAGCGGATTGACTGTCATGGTCCAATTCAGGCGACGCGCCGGCGCACCCTGCTGAATGTTGAGCAAGAATTTCAGCGCCCGCTTGAAAATGCCCATTTCATGCGCCAGTGGCACCGGGGCATGCCATTCAAAGAAATCCATGCCGATGTCGAAATCAAGGCTCCAGTCGGCCTGCGTCGTCACCATGCCCGCATCCATATACAGCATGTCATTGCGCTGATCGAGCACGGCAAAATCGCCCTGCGCCTGCCGGGTGATGTATTCCAGCGGCCCGCATGGCAGCGTGGTTTCATCCATGAAGGTAAACGTATGGTCGATGCCCATCGGCTTGTTGATCCACCGCCAGCGGTCGCCATCGCGGTGCAGCTCGAACAGGTCGGGGTAGTCCTCGGATTTGCTGACCATGATCAGCTCAAGCGTGTCCCACCCCGCCAGCGTCATATGCGGCAGCGACTGACAGCGCAGCGGATCGTCCGCCAGCACAAGAGCGCGGTCTTGCATCTCGGACACGTAATGTTCGTCCACGTCAAAGCGTTTTTCATAGACCGAGCCCTCGGGCCCGCCGCGGTGCTGCTCCATGTTGACGGAATACATGTAGCTGTCTTCGTGGAACGGAAATGGAAAGCGCTTGATCGCCCAATCCGAATTGCGGAACGAATAATCGTCGCGGAAGGTTTCCTTATTGAATTGAATGGTCATGGCTTTCTCCTTTATCGGTCCAGCACAAGGGTTTTGCCGACAAAGCGGCTGACGCAGGGCATGATTTTCTGGCCGCTGGCGTGTTCATCATCGTCCAGCCAATGATCGCGGTGGTCGAATGTGCCATCGGCCTCGACAACATCGGTTTCGCATTGCCCGCATGCCCCACCCCGGCACAGGAACGGCGCATCGACGCCGCAGCGCTCGATCGCCTCAAGCAGGCTTTCGTCTTCGCCCACCTGAATGGTGATGTCGGATTTACACAGGCGCACTTCGAACGGTTTGCCGGGCTGTGGCGCCAGAAACTCTTCCGAGTGCACGTTCTCATCCGGCCAGCCATGTGCGGCAGCGGTGGCATGGACCCAGTTGATCATCCCCTTGGGACCGCAGACATACACATGCGTGCCAAGCGGCTGACCGTCCAGCAAATCTTCAAGCGCGATCTTTTGGTCCTGATCGTCGAAATAGACATGCACCTTGCTGGGGTATTTGTCTGTCAACTCATCCACATAGCTGCCCAAATCCTTGCTGCGGCAGGCATAGTGCAATTCCCACGGGGCGCTGATCCGCTCAAGATGGGCGATCATCGCCATGAACGGCGTGATCCCGATCCCGCCTGCAAGAAAGACATGCTTGCGCGCGCGCAGATCCAGCGGGAACAGGTTGACCGGATAGCTTAGGGTCATGCGGTCGCCGACCTTGACGTTTTCATGCATGAACAACGATCCGCCCCGACCTTCGTCATCACGCCGAACGGAAATCGCGTAGGTCGATGTATCCGCCGGATCGGACATCAACGAATAAGGGTTCAGGCGCGTGCGACCATCGTCGTTCATTTCGACGACAGTATGCGCGCCTGCGGAAAACGGCGGAAAGTCCTTGCCG
>DATFJQ010000264.1:0-4296 GCA_035269125.1 Roseovarius sp. | reverse complement strand
CGGCGCGATCGGTGCCGGTGGCCGCACGCAATTGAATGACGAGGCCATGGCCCCGATCATCGAAAAAGCGTTCAAGCGCGGCAAGCCCAAAGCCGTGGCCCTGTTGATCAATTCGCCCGGCGGCTCGCCGGTGCAATCCTCTCTGATCGCGGCGCGTATTCGGCGGTTGGCGGATGAAAAAGAAATCCCTGTGCATGCTTTCGTCGAAGATGTGGCCGCCTCGGGCGGCTATTGGCTGGCCAGTGCCGCCGATGACATCTGGACCGATGAAGCGTCAATCGTCGGGTCGATCGGCGTGATCTCGGCCGGTTTTGGCGCGCATGTGCTTTTGTCGCGGCAAGGCGTTGAGCGGCGGGTCCACACCTCGGGGAAATCGAAAAGTTTTCTGGATCCGTTCCTGCCCGAAAAACCCGAAGATGTGGAGCGTTTGACTGGTATTCTAGAGCAGATGCACGAGGTATTCGAGCAGCAGATCAAATCCCGCAGGGGCGACAAGCTGTCGACAGAAACCGAGCTGTTTACCGGTGAATTCTGGTTGGGCCGCCGGGCGATTGATCTGGGGCTGGCCGATGGCATCGGCCATCTGGCGCCCAAGATGAAAGAGCTTTACGGCGACAAGGTGCGCTTTGCCCAATATGGCCGCAAGCGCGGATTGTTCCAACGGTTTGGCATGGCCTTGGCCCAAGACGCTGTCACCACCATAGAGGAACGCGCCGCCTATGCGCGGTTTGGGCTTTGACATGATCGTAAAGATCGTCGTTCTTTTCCTTGTATTCATGGGCGTCATGGCGATGTTCGGCAAACTGCGCTTTCCCGGTCAGCAAAAGCTGGCCTCGGCCAAATGTCCGAAGTGCGGGCGCTTCCGGATCGGCAAAGGCCCGTGTAGCTGCACGAAAGGCAAGCGCAAATGATGCCATGGATCTTGTCGACCCTGGGCCTTTTGATCCTTTTGCTGGCCGGGGACGCGCTGGTGAAGGGTGCGGTCAACCTGAGTTTGCGAGTTGGCATTCCGGCCCTGATCGTCAGCCTGACAATCGTGGCTTTCGGCACCTCGGCCCCCGAACTTCTGATTGCCATAAATGCTGTTTTGGATGACAAACCGGGTCTGGCCCTTGGCAATGTCGTGGGCTCGAACACGGCGAATATCCTGCTGGTTCTTGGTGTTCCGGCACTTGTGTCCGGGCTGCACACAAGCGGCTGTGAGACGCGCAAAACCTATGTGTTCATGCTGGTCGGGTCGGTCTTGTTCATCGGGCTGGCCTTTTTGGGGGAATTCACGCTGGTGTCGGGGCTGATTTTGCTGGCCGCTCTGACATTCGTTTTGACGGACTCGCTGCTTGAAGCGCGCAATCATCGGCGTGAATCTGCGGCGCTGGCCCTGCTGGACACTGAAGACGACGAAGACGTCGAGGGCGCCGACCCGAATATGCCTTGGTGGCAAATAATCGTCTTTCTGCTGCTTGGGCTTGTCGGTCTTCCACTTGGGGCCGATCTGTTGGTCGACAACGCGTCGATCATCGCGCGGCAATATGGGGTCAGCGACACTGTGATCGGCCTCACATTGGTTGCGCTTGGCACCTCGTTGCCAGAACTGGCAACCACCGTGATGGCCGCGCTGCGCCGACAGGCCGATGTGGCGCTTGGCAATGTCATCGGGTCCAACATGTTCAACCTGCTGGCCATTATCGGGATCACCACGCTTGTCGGGCCAATCCCTGTCGACCCCGAGTTTCTAAGGTTTGACCTATGGGTGATGCTGGGCGCGTCCCTGTTGATCATCCCGTTCGTGTTTTTCAAACAGGATATCGGGCGCGTTTGGGGTGTAGCCTTGACCGGCCTATATCTGGCCTATGTCTTGGTCGTGCTTTCATAAACGAGGACAAATCGCATGACACGTGCATTGGTAACGGGCGCGGGTAAACGTCTGGGGCGGGCTATGGCGTTGGAACTGGCGCGCCGCGGTTTTGATGTGGGCGTGCATTACGCCACCAGCACCGACGAGGCCGAGGCCGTCGCATCCGAAATTCGCGGCATGGGCCAGCACGCCACCCTGTTGCAAGCCGACCTTCTGGACGAACATCAAGTGCAGGCGCTTTTACCCAAAGCGGCCGAGGCACTGGGCGGGCCGGTCACCTGCCTGATCAATAATGCCTCGATCTTTGAATATGACAACATCCAGTCTGCCACGCGCGAAAGCTGGGACAGGCATATGGAAAGCAACCTGCGCGCGCCTTTCGTGCTGACGCAGGCACTGGCCGCGCAAATCCCTGATGCGGCCCGATGCGAGATGGACGAACCGCTGGCCCAAGGCTTGGTGATCAACATGATCGACCAAAGGGTGCGCAAGCTGACGCCCGAGTTCATGACCTATACACTGGCCAAGATGGGCCTTTGGGCCTTTACACAGACCGCCGCCCAAGCGCTTGCGCCGCATGTCCGCGTCAACGCCATCGGGCCGGGGCCAACCTTGCAGGGTCACCGCCAAACCGACAGCCATTTTCAACGGCAACGGCAAGCGACCGTCCTAAACCGGGGCGCGAATGCCAGCGATATCGTCGCTGCGCTGGCCTATTTTCTGGATGCCCCGGCGGTGACCGGGCAGCTTTTGTGCGTCGATGGCGGCCAGCATCTGGCATGGCAAACACCCGATGTGCTTGGGGTCGAGTAAGCGACGCCAACGCTAAGTTGTGCACCTGTCGTAACTTCGTTACCAAGACGTTACAAAAAGCTGTTTGTTTTCAATATTTTGTGGGCAGGTAATAAATTTATCGTTTGTTTTCAACGCTTTAATTTATTGCCTAAAATTTAGGCACATCAGGGAACCCCTGTAGAAACAAAGGAATTTTTCCGTTCACTGAAACTTGCCCCCAAACTTATCCACAGGAATCGTGGACAGCTTCCCTCTTGCCCCTCATCCGATAAGATTGCAGGCAGGACCAAGAATCACATCTGAAAGTATATGTCCGAGCAGCCAACAGATAACGCACCTAGAACCGGCTATCAGGTGATCCACGATTACCTGCGTACGCTGGACTCTTCGCCCGGCGTTTACCGTATGCTCGATGCACAGGCGCGCGTGCTGTATGTTGGCAAGGCGCGGAACTTGCGCGCGCGGGTGTCGAACTATGCGCGGCCAGCTGGCCACACCCCGCGGATCGCCCGGATGATCAGCGAAACCGCCAGCATGATGTTCCTGACAACGCGCACCGAAACCGAAGCGCTGTTGCTGGAACAGAACCTGATCAAGCAGCTCAAGCCGCGCTATAATGTGCTTTTGCGCGACGACAAAAGTTTTCCGAACATTCTGGTCACCGCGCATGATTACCCAATGATCAAGAAACACCGCGGTGCGAAAAAGGAAAAGGGCCAGTATTATGGCCCCTTCGCCAGCGCCGGTGCGGTCAATCGGACGCTGGCGCAGTTGCAAAGGGTGTTTCAGTTGCGCAATTGCACCGACACGCAGTTTGAAAGTCGCACGCGGCCTTGTCTGCAATATCAGATCAAACGCTGCACCGCGCCTTGCGTGGGCTATATCAGCAAGGCCGATTATGCAGCCGCTGTGAAGGATGCGCAGCGCTATCTCTCGGGCTGCTCGACCGAGATACAGGACAAGCTGAAAACCCAGATGGCCGAGGCCTCGGACGACATGGAGTTCGAACGCGCCGCCGCCCTGCGCGACCGGATCAAGGCGCTGACGCAGGTGCAAACCGCCCAAGGTATCAACCCCCGGACCGTGACCGAGGCCGATATTCTGGCGCTGCATCTGGAAAAGGGGCAGGCCTGCGTTCAGGTGTTTTTCATCCGCGCCGGGCAAAACTGGGGCAACCGCGATTTTTACCCTCGCGTGGGTTCAGATTTAGAGGAACCCGAGGTGCTGGAGGCCTTCATCGGGCAGTTCTATGACACCAAGGAACCCGCGCGGCAGTTAATCCTGTCGCATGGCATCGAAAACGCCGATCTGATGACCGAGGCGCTAAGCGAAAAGCTGGGCCGCAAGGTGGAATTGCTGGTGCCGCAACGCGGTGAAAAGGCCGAATTGGTGGATGCCGCCCTGCGAAATGCCCGCGAAAGCCTTGCGCGCAAGATGTCGGAAACCGCGACACAGGGCAAATTGCTGAAAGGGCTGGCCGAGGCGTTTGACCTACCCAAAGTCCCGCAGCGGATCGAGGTGTATGACAACAGCCATATTCAGGGCGCACATGCCGTGGGCGCGATGATTGTGGCCGGCCCCGAAGGGATGGAAAAAAACCACTATCGCAAATTCAATATCCGTGGCGATGATCTGACACCGGGCGA
>DATFJQ010000263.1:0-13372 GCA_035269125.1 Roseovarius sp. | reverse complement strand
GGCGGTTATAAGGGCTGGGGTTTTGGCCTGATGGCCGAGCTGTTGGCGGCGGGTCTGACCGGCGGTGTCGTCAGCCGCGATGTCAAGCCTTTGAAGGCCCCGGACGGGCCGCCGCATGATTTGGGTCAGTATTATCTGTTGATGGATCCGGACGCATCGGGTGCGTTTTTCGACCGACTGGCGCAGGTCGAGGAAGGCGTGGCGCTGGATGCCGAGCGCGGCGCGCGCATGCCGGGGCAGGGCAAGGCGCCGACAGATCCGGTCAGCTTGGACGATGTTGTATGGCAGCAAGTGCGCGGCTTGGCCGGTCTGGCCTGATCACGCAGAGATGATTTGAGCGCGGGCGCGCTTGGACTAAGATTGCTGCAAACCTGATAGAAAGGGGTTTGGCATGCGTCGTGTTCTGAGTGCCATCGCTATTGCCGCCAGTGTTGCCAGCCCGGTTTGGGCCAATGCGATTTCCTTTGACGGCGGCTGGACGCATCAGCGCTTCTCGCTGTTTTCGCGCAATGATTATGCGCAAAAGGGCGGGGCGCTGGATGTGACGTCGGACGGCAGTGTGTCCTTGTTGTATCGTGCCTTGCCCGAGCAGGTCTGGGGCGCGTCAGGTGCGCTATGGGCTTGGCGGGTGTCTCAAAGCGTGCCGCCCACGGATTTGCGCCTGAAAGGCGGCGATGATCGCAACCTTGCCCTGTATTTCGTGTTTTTGCCCAAGGCCGAGGCGCAACGCCTGAAAGGCACCAAGATCACCCGCTTGCTGGACAATGATGCGGTGCGAGTGCTGATCTATGTCTGGGGCGGGGCGCATACCCGCGGCGCCATGCTGGACAGCCCCTATCTGGGCACACGAGGCAAAACCGTTGTGCTGCGCGGATCAGGCACCGGAGAGGCGCGCGAGGCGGTGGACCTGCAAGCCGATTACGCGCGCGCCTTTGGCGGGCCTTTGACGTCGCTGGTGGGCTTGGCCATCTCAGGCGATAGCGACGATACCGACAGCCGGATCGCCGCGCGCATCTCGGGGCTGACACTGCGCTAGATGCAGGCCAAGACGGGAATGGCGTTGTTCGCCGGGTCAGCTTGCCAAGCGGTGTTGTCAGGGCGGCTATCAGTCATTTCTTCGGTTCTTGGAATGATCGGAAAGATGCTATATCCAGCCTGGGATCGGGGTGAGTGAGGGAAAGACATTGCTATGATTTTACTGGTTGTTTTTGTACTGATTGCGATCAGCGTGTCTTTTCTTTGTTCAATCTTGGAAGCGGTTCTTTTATCGATAACACCATCATTTGTCGAAGCTGCTGAAGAAGACCAGCCGCGTCTTGCCAAAAAGCTCAGGGTTCTGCGGGCTGATGTGGAACGCCCTCTCGCGGCGATCCTTTCGCTTAACACGATTGCTCATACCGTCGGTGCCACCGGAGCAGGGGCGCAAGCTGCTGTCGTGTTTGATGATGTGGGTGTGGGTATCTTTTCGGCCGTGTTGACGTTTGGCATTCTGGTTTTGTCCGAAATCATCCCCAAGACGCTGGGCGCCACCTATTGGCGTGGTTTGGCCGGCTTCGCGGTTCGCGTGCTGCCTTGGCTGATTATCGTGCAGTTGCCTTTGGTCTGGATGAGCCAAGCGATAACCCGGTTGCTTACAGGCGGTAAGCGTCACGCAGAGGTGTCGCGGCATGAAATCATGGCGATGACCTCCGCAGGCCAGCGTCTTGGAGTTGTCGAGGAAGATGAAACGAGGGTTGTGACCAACTTGTTTCGGCTGTCGGAAATCGCAGCTCAAGAGATCATGACGCCGCGCACGGTCATCGAACACATTCGCTCGGATGACACGATCGGGGCCTTTGCATCTTCCAGAGAAACCTTTCCCGTCTCTCGCTACATAGTCACGGGCAAAAATATCGATGATGTGAAAGGCTTCGTGCTGACCCGCGATCTTTTCCTTGCGGGTTTGCGCGATGGCAATGAAAAGACCGTTTCTGAATTTACGCGGGATATCCAGCGGATCCCGGAAAAGACAGACCTTGATACGCTTTTCGATCAGCTCATGGAGACCGAGGCGCATATCGCATTGGTGGAAGATGAATACGGTGGAACGGCCGGGCTTGTGACCATGGAAGATGTCATTGAAACATTGCTTGGTGCCGAAATCGTCGATGAAAATGACGAGGTCGAGGATTTGCAGAGAGTTGCAAAGTTACGGGCAGTCCGCCGAAGGGATGCGCGCGGAGCGTCAGCCAAGTAAAGCACGGTGCGATGGTGCCGGTGCAGGTCCAGCGGCCCCGGTTTTACATTGCCGGCTAGTTGCGCAAACGACCCGTCCGGTCAAATTGTGGCCGGTTCAGCAAAAGGCATAACGCTTTAATGTGATGGTGTGATCGGGCGAATGACATGGCGCTGATCCAGATCAATGCGCCGTGGCGCGGTTTCGGGTTTGATCGCTGAGCGATCAAAGGCGACAGGACATTCAGATGCGGATCATTCTTAAGGCATTGGCCGTTTTGCCCCTTGCGGGCTGCATGGCAGAACAGACCGGTGATGCGATCACCGGGACCAGCGCGGGGGGCGAGGCCCACGGGGCCGACATGTATGCGGTCTATTGCACCAGTTGCCACGGTAAAGATGCGCGCGGGACTGGCCCCTTGGCCGACGATCTGTCAGTGCGTCCGGCGGATTTGACGCGGCTTGCGGTGCGTAACGGGGGTGTGTTTCCATATGCGCCGACGATGGCGCGTATTCATGGCTATCCGGGCCAGTTTCACGAAATGCCGCAATTCGGCCCGCTGTTGGAGGGGCCGCAGGTGGCGTGGCAAGACCCTGCCACCGGAGAGGTGATCGACACGCCAAGGGCTTTGTTGGCACTGGCACAGTATCTGGCCAGCGTGCAGCGCGGCTGAGTGGTGATAGACTGGGAATGCCCACAACAAAAGGAACATGACAATGATCCGAGGTGTTATTCAAACCGTTTTCGCCAGTGCTCTGGCGTTGTCTGCCGGGGCCGTGGTGGCCGAAGGCGATGCGCAAACGGGTCAAGCGATCTATGACCGCTATTGCGCAGCCTGCCATGGTTCCACGGGCACCGGCGACGGCCCGATGCGCGCGGTGTTGACAGTGCAACCCAGCGACCTGACTGCGCTGACCGCCGCGAATGGTGGCGTGTTCCCGATGGAGCGTGTCGTCAAACGGGTTGACGGGCGCGATCCGCTGGTGGCGCATGGCAGCGAAATGCCGATTTATGGCGATTTCTTTGATGGGGACGCGGCGTCGTTACGCACCGACAGTGGCCAGCCGGTAATCACCTCGACCCCTGTGGCCGATCTGGTTGCGTATTTGCAGGGCTTGCAGGTGCAATAGGCGCGCTGGATTTGGGGTAGGGGCGCGCTAGGTTCCGGTTGGTCACGAACAGGAGCGGTGCGATGTCCCGGTTTTTTGCTTTGATCCCTGTGGTTGCGGTGATTGCAGTTCTGGCCGCGCCGTTACGTGCGAACGAGGCGGCCATCAGATCGGTGATCGAAGACCAGATCGAGGCCTTTTTGAGCAATGACCTAAGCGAGGCATTCACCTATGCCAGTCCGATGATCCAGCAACTTTTCGGCACGCCGGGGCGGTTTGGCCAGATGGTGCGCGAGGGGTATCCGATGGTGTGGCGACCCGATGAGGTGACGTTTCTGCCGATGAGTGACGCAAACGGGCGCTCGGTCCAGCCCGTTATGCTGCGAGATGGCGCGGGGGCGTTGCATATTCTGGACTATGACATGATCCAGACCGACACGGGGTGGAAGATCGACGGTGTTCGTTTGCGCCGTCCCCCGGCCGGTGCTGTGTGACGCCGCCAAGTGGCGTGACCGGATTCAAACCTTGCGCCTGACGGCGCGGCAAAGTCGGGCTGTTGCTGTCAATCAGCACCGTCACGGTGGTGTCGGGGCCTGTTAATCCTTCGTTGATACCTCCCTTGAGCATCGGGTGCGGTGGGCCGCGCCTGTCGTGCACAGACGGATGACATCCGGGCGGCTGTGGCCGGGATGCGGAAAGGGATTATTCATGAACAAGGCAATCACCGATGGGGTCGTTTTCATGCCGCCCGCATTTGCGGGGGGGCTTGAGGTCTGGTCAAGCGGCAATGGGACACCGGGGGCGGACACTTATGAAAACGCGGTTAATGCCGCTTTTGTTCCGGCAGATCAGGATTTTGGCGGCGCGTTGGAAATTCAAAAAGCGGATACGATCCAAAAGCTGCGTTACATGGGCGAAACGCCACTTTTACCGGGCTGCTACTTGCGGGTGCGGGCACGGGTGAAGGCGATTTCGGGTAATTTGCCGTCGGTGCGCATCGCGGGATGGGCCGGGGGCGCGGGTGGCGCGCATGTCAGCGGCGTGGCCGAGACCGGCCCGGCGGTGGCCCTGACCAGCTATGGTGAGGTGGTCGAGGTCAGCGCCATTGTGGGGGCGGGCGCGCGCACCGGCGTTGACATGGTCTGGGGCACCGAGGCGCTTTATGGGCATTTCGGGTTGGACCTGACCGGCCCAAGCGGCGGCGTGGTGCGGATTGATGACCTTGTGATCGAGGATGTCACCCATGTGTTCCTGCGCGACATGATCAGCCTTGTCGATGTGCGCGACTATGGCGCGCAGGGCGATGGCGTGACCGATGACAGTGCCGCGTTCGAATTGGCCGATGCCGCCGCCGGGGGGCGCGAGGTGCTGGTGCCAGCCGGCAGTTACTACTTGGCCGACAGTGTGACCTTTCAAAACCGGGTGCGGTTCGAAGGGTCGGTCATCATGCCCGAGGACAAGATCCTTGGCCTGACCAAGAACTTCGATCTGCCCGCCTATATTGACGCCTTTGGCGATGATGAAGAGCTGGCCTTTAAAAAGGCGTTTCAGGCGTTGTTGAATACGGCGGGGCACGACTCGCTTGATCTGGGCGGGCGATTGATCGGGGTGCGCGCGCCCATCGACATGCAGGCGGCGTTGGCGAACCGGACGTTTTTCAACCAGCGCCGGGTGATCCGTAACGGACAGTTTTCAATCTATTCCGGTCCGGCATGGGATACCGAGGTTGTTACCTCACAGGCCAGCTATTCGCCCGGTGACCCCAAGCGCCTGACCGGGGTGGCCAATGTGGCCAATGTGCCGGTGGGCGCCTTGGTTGAAGGCAATGGCGTGGGCCGCGAAGTCTATGTTCGGGCCAAAAATCTGGCCACCCAAAGTCTGGAGTTGAGCGCGCCGCTATATGACGCGGATGGCACACAGGTGTTCACCTTCAAGCGGTTCAAATACATTCTGGATTTCAGCGGGTTTGACGATCTGGGCCGGTTTACCCTGTCGGATATCGAAATTCAGTGCAGCGGCGAGTGTAGCGGCATCTTGTTGCCGCCGCAGGGCAGCGGCTTTGCCTTGCGCGATTGTTTCATCACCCGCCCCAAGGATCGTGGCATCACCAGCCATGGTGAGGGGTGTCAGGGGATGTTGATAGACCGCTGTCAGTTTCTGTCGAACGAAAGCCCTCTGGCCGCTGTTGATCGGCAATCCATTGCGATCAACACCAACGCCAATGATGTCAAGCTGCGCAACAACCGCGCGGTGCATTTCCGGCATTTCGCAGTTGTCGGCGGATCAAGCACGATTGTGACAGGCAACCATTGGTTTCAGGGCGATACCTTGCAGAATTCGCCGCGCATGGCGGGGTTGTTGCTGACCCGGACCAACAATCGCGGCACGATCAACGGCAATTACGTGGATAACAGCTTTATCGAATGGTCGAACGAACACGATCAGGCACCGGAGTTTTCCAGCGAGTTTTCATTCAGCCAGTTGAGTGTGACCGACAACACCTTTCTGGCCAGTCACGTGGCGCCGTGGTTCAACTATTTCGTGATCAAGCCGCACGGGGCGGGGCATTTCCTGAACGGTTTGACGGTGACGGGCAATTCGTTTCGGATCATCGGCACTCCGATTGAGAGGGTCGAGGGGATCGACACCAGCTTTGCGGACCTTGATTACAACCGTTTCCAGAATGTCACCTTCCGCGACAACATGTTCAATAACGTGATCCGGACTGTGGCCAGCCCTATCACGATCGAACACACCGAGAGCACCCCGTCGCAGGCTTGGACGGTGGAGGCCGGGCCACGCCTGCCGTTCAACGGTTGGGTTCAGGGGGTGGATGCGGTTGTGGCGGCGGGGCCTTTGCGTGACGCCAGCAATACGGTTGTTTACGCCGCGCCCTATTATCAGGCCAAACAGGGGCCCGACAACGATCAGGCGGTGCTGCGTTGGGAGGCCGAGCTAAAGGGCACGGTCATGGTGACGGTGCGCATCGACGATCCGTTCTGATAAGCCCGGCACAAAAGCTGGCGGCCTTCAGAAATCGTGCCAAAGCGCGATTTTGGCCGCCAGCGCGTCACTGTTTTTCAACCCTGTTAGAAGCCCGAATTCGATATGTCTGCCGGGCGGGCCTTGCATCACCCAAGACGACCCCAACTTGATATAGGCGTCACCCGTAACGGGCTGGCCGGTTTGTAACTGTATGATCGCCTTGCCCCGTGCCGTGGCATTCAGGCCCAGTGTCAGGTCGCTTTCCCATGCGGTGTCAAACGTGTCTTGGAAAATTGTGGCGCGGATATCCAGCGTCATCCAGCCCGACCGCCCGGCCATGTTCAACCCACGGCCAAAGGACATTGCGGGGCGCATCACCGGGCGCTTGTCGGCCACGCCGGTGCCCATTTCAAGCGCCAGACGCATTCCGCCGGGGGACTCGCCAAAGGGGATCCGCGCAAAGGCAATCGCCTTGGATAGCCCGTCAGGATCGGCCCCGATATCCCAGCCCAGCGTCAGCCGGTCGGTTAGGCCGTATTCGCCATACATCCCAGCATAGCCAATGTCGCGCATCAGGTCGCGCTCCCATGACAGGGTTAGAAACGTCTTGCCCGCCTCGCGTGGCCATGGCCCGGCATCGGCTGTGCGCGGGGGCACTGTCGCGACAAGGCCGCATAGGCAAAGCAGGGTTAAAAGGCGGCGCATGGCCCCTCCGGCAGGGTCGATGACGATATGCTCATCCGATTAACAATCGTTAGTCTTGGTAAACTGCGGGTTAACGCCCGGCGGATGTGTGCTAACAATTTGCGCTGCGCGGCAGGAATGCTAGGCTGACCTCCAGCTAGGGAGGCCGCCATGCCACGAATCCGAACTGACAACAGCTATCAAACCGTGATCACCACATTCGAGGCGACGCCCGGCACCTGCCAAGACCTTTTGGATGCTCTGACAGATGCCTATCAGGTGTTCATTTCCAAGCAGCCCGGTTTCATATCGGCAGGGCTGCACGTGAATGATGCGCAAACTCGGATCGCCAACTATTCGCAATGGGAACGCCGCGAGGATTACCAGGCGATGCTGCGCACAGATGAGATGCGCAGGCGCAACCGCGAGATCAACCAGATGTGCAAGGCGTTCGAGCCTGTCATGTACGAGGTTGCAGCCTGTTTTGACTGAAGGTGACAAGAAGAACACGGGCGCTGGGTCCGAAGATCAGACGCAAGACACGCTGGCGCGGGAAATCGCGGCCTTGCGCGCCGAAGTGGCGCATCTGAACACGCATCGGTTCGTGCGTATTCACAACTCCATTCCACGTCTGCTGGCGTTCAATTTTGCGCGGGGCGCGGCCTTTGCGCTGGGCACTTTGCTGGGGGCGTCGATGATCCTGTCCGCCTTGGCGTGGACGGTCAGCCAGATCGAGTTTTTGCCGGTGATCGGCGAATGGGGCGCCGAGATTGTCCGCCAGATCGAGGCGGCTGCCGAAGCGCAGTAGAACCTGACCTGCGTCAATGACGCAGCCGTCAGGCTATGCAACACTGGATCACCAATAATTGGAGGTTCCCGATGTACAAGAATATACTTGTTCCCGTATCGTTCGAAGAAGACCGTGATGCCGCCGGTGCTATCAACGTGGCGCGTCTGCTGGCCGGTGATAGCGGCAAGGTCACCTTGCTGCATGTGATGGAACAAATACCCGGCTACGCGATTTCCTATGTGCCTGACAATTACCTTGTGGAAAGCCGTCAGGCGATTGAGACCGAACTGCGCGAGATGGCCGCCAACCTGCCCAATGCAGACTCACAGGTGATCGACGGGCATTCCGGGCGCACCATTCTGGATTATTCGGAACAGGCCGATACTGATTGTATCGTCATTGCCAGCCACCGGCCCGGCATGCAGGATTTGTTTCTCGGCAGCACCGCCGCGCAAGTGGTGCGGCATGCGGCCTGTGCGGTGCATGTGATCCGCTGACCGCGTGCAGGCCGCATCGCATAAGAGGGCCCATCGGTGACGGATTTGACGGTGCGCCTGCTGCTGATCGGTATAGCAATAGCAGCCAATAACACGGCTGTCGCATTGGCGCTTGGCAGTGTTGCACAACGCGCGCTGTGGCTGCGTATCTTGGTGGTGTTCGGGGCGTTTGAATTCACCATCCCGCTTGTCGGCGCGTGGCTGGGGCAGCATGTCGCGCGCCTGATCGCGGGGCATGCCGATTGGCTTGGGCCGCTGTTTTTGATGTCCTTGGGAGGGATGACCATTGCAGGTGCATTGCGCAGCCCATCCGGGCGCAAGGACATTGCACGCTTTCTGACGGGTTGGGCCGGGCTTGTCGCTTTGGCGGCCGGGTTGTCAGTGGACAATCTGGTTGTTGGTTTCAGTATGGGGTTGGGTGGTGTGCCTCCGCTTGCGCTTGCAACGACAATTCTTGTCTGCTCAGTCTTGTTTGCATGGGCTGGTCTGGCCTTGGGGCGCAGGGCGCGGCGCAATTGGGGCGGTCTGGCCGGGGGGATCAGCGGCATGATCCTGATCGGCCTTGGGATCACTGCATTGATGGGCTGGGCGTGATCTTGAAACCGTGCTAGCCTGAATAGAGAAAAGGGAGGTTACTATGCGTTTTCAAACTCTTATCGCTGCAATCAGCCTGCTGGCCGCGCCTGCGGCCGCACAAGAGGCGGTCAATATCCGCCCAGACATTCCGACGGTTACGGTTCAGACCCCGTCCGGTCCGGTTGAAATTCAGCGCATTCAGGACAATGCCAACGAAGTGGAGGGTGAATGGGCGCGCACCTCGCGGCCCTGTCCGCCGTTTTGCATCCAGCCGATGACGCCCGCGCCCGGCGTGACGACCATCGGCGAGCTTGAAATGCTGGATATGCTGGCCGACGAAGAGGCAATCATCGTCGACAGCCGCACCCCTGATTGGTTCGAGGGGGGCACCATCCCCAGCGCGATCAACATTCCCTACACGCAAGTGGTCGACCGTTTGGGCGATCTGGGATGCGAGATTGATTTCGACGGCTGGGATTGCACCGAGGCGCGGCCTGTGGCGCTGTTTTGTAACGGGCTGTGGTGTGGCCAAAGCCCCTCGGCCATCCGCAACATGATTTCCGCAGGCTACCCGGCGGAGCGGATCTTTTATTATCGCGGCGGCATGCAAAGCTGGCGTGTGCTGGGCCTGAGCGTCACCGGAGCCTCGAATTGAGGCGCGGGATGCGCGCGGCGTTGCTGTTGGCCGCTTTGGGTGGTGTGGCGGGATGTGGCGTTCCATTCGTGCCGCTGATCTGATCCCACCCGGATTGTTCTATCTGATGGCGATCTTGCCTGCGTGCCTCTTGCGGTGGGCGCGGGCGATCCCACATTAAAAGGACAACACGCAATCAGGAGGACCGCCCACATGCAATGCCCGATCGACGGAGAACAACTGGTCATGGCCGACCGCGCCGGAGTTGAGATTGACTACTGCCCGAAATGCCGGGGTGTGTGGCTGGACCGGGGTGAATTGGACAAGATTATTGAACGGTCAGGCCCGCAGGCTGATCCGTCGGCGGCTGCACCGCAAGCGCGGCGCGAAAGCTCGGACAGGGGCGATTACAAACGTAAAAAGCGCGGCGGTTTCCTGGAAGATCTGTTCGATTTCTGAACGTCACCGCAAATCGCCCTTCGGCGCGTCACAGCGATAGCGCGCGCCGCACGGCTGATACCCCAAGCCCTGGCAGAACTCATCTGTCAGGGCGTTTTGTTGGGGGGCCTGCCTGTGGTACGACATCTTGGTATGGTCTGAACACGCGGCTATGTCATAGCGCGCTGATGGTTTGACGCGACCCTGCTGGAAAACGTGACGGACATGATCGCGCCCAATCAAACGGGCCGCTTTCCCCCTTGAACCGGGCGGAAAAGACATCAACTGTGGCACGACGCCGATAACCCCCAGGATCCTATGCCCTACGCCCATTCCGATACATCTGACGCTCTGTTGCACAGCCCCGCTCCCGAGGTGGCCGCCCGCCCCAAGCTGGAGGGTGGCAAGCGCTTTGAGATGGTCAGCGATTTCTCACCGGCTGGCGATCAGCCCACGGCGATTGCTGAAATCAGTCAGGCCGTTTTGGAGGGGGAGCGCAATCAGGTTTTGCTGGGCGCCACCGGCACCGGCAAGACCTATACCATGGCCAAGGTGATCGAAGAAACGCAGCGCCCGGCGATCATTCTGGCCCCCAACAAAACACTGGCGGCACAACTTTACGGGGAATTCAAAGGGTTTTTCCCCCATAACGCCGTCGAATACTTCGTCAGCTATTACGATTATTACCAGCCCGAGGCCTATGTCGCGCGCAGCGACACCTTCATCGAGAAGGAAAGCCAGATCAACGAACAGATTGACCGCATGCGCCACTCGGCCACGCGGGCGCTGTTGGAACGCGACGATGTGATCATCGTCGCCTCGGTGTCTTGTATCTACGGCATCGGCAGCGTCGAAACCTACGGCGCGATGACGCAAGACCTGAAGGTTGGCGGCGAATACGACCAGCGCAAGGTGATGGCCGATCTGGTGGCGCAGCAATACCGCCGCAACGATCACGGCTTTCAGCGCGGCAGTTTCCGGGTGCGCGGCGACAGTCTTGAGATTTGGCCCGCCCACCTTGAGGATCGCGCGTGGAAGCTTAGCTTTTTCGGCGAAGAGCTTGAATCAATTGGTGAATTTGATCCGCTGACTGGCGAAAAAACCAGCGATTTCGAACAAATCCGCGTCTATGCCAATTCGCACTACGTTACGCCCAAGCCAACGATGCAGCAGGCGGTGATCGGCATCAAGAAAGAGCTGCGCACCCGGCTGGATCAACTGGTGGGGGAAGGCAAGCTGCTTGAGGCGCAGCGGCTGGAGCAGCGCACCAATTTCGATATCGAGATGCTGGAGGCCACCGGCGTCTGCAACGGGATCGAAAATTACTCGCGTTACCTGACCGGGCGCGCCCCCGGTGAGCCGCCGCCGACCCTGTTCGAATTCATCCCCGACACCGCCATTGTGTTCGCCGATGAAAGCCATGTCAGCGTGCCGCAGATCGGTGGCATGTATCGGGGTGACTATCGGCGCAAGTTCACGCTGGCCGAACATGGGTTCCGCCTGCCAAGCTGCATGGACAACCGCCCCCTGAAGTTCGAGGAATGGGACGCCATGCGCCCGCAATCGGTGTTCGTGTCGGCCACCCCCGCCAAATGGGAGATCGAGCAGACAGGCGGCGTGTTCACCGAACAGGTGATCCGGCCCACCGGCCTGTTGGACCCCATGATCGAAATCCGGCCCGTGGAGATGCAGGTTGATGATCTGCTCGACGAGGTGCGGCGTGTGTCGGCGGCGGGCTATCGCACCCTGTGCACCACGCTGACCAAACGCATGGCCGAAGACCTGACCGAATACCTGCACGAGCAGGGCATCCGCGTCCGCTATATGCACTCTGATATCGACACCATCGAACGGATTGAGATTTTGCGCGACCTGCGCCTTGGCGCGTTCGATGTGCTGATCGGCATCAACCTGCTGCGTGAGGGGTTGGACATTCCCGAATGCGGGCTGGTGGCCATTCTGGATGCGGATAAAGAAGGGTTCCTGCGCTCGGAGACCTCATTGATCCAGACCATCGGTCGCGCCGCGCGTAACTCGGACGGGCGGGTGATCATGTATGCCGACAAGATCACCGGCTCGATGCAGCGCGCGATGGATGAAACCGACCGCCGCCGCGCCAAGCAGATCGCCTATAACGAGGAACACGGCATCACCCCCGCGACCATCAAGAAAAACGTCGATGACATTCTGGCGGGGCTCTATCAGGGTGATGTCGACATGAACCGCGTGACGGCAACGGTAGACACGCCGATGGTGGGCAGCAACCTTCAGGCCCATCTGGACGGGCTGCGCACCGACATGCGCAAGGCCGCCGAAAACCTTGAGTTTGAAGAGGCCGCCCGCCTGCGCGATGAGGTCAAACGACTGGAAGCCGTCGATCTGGCCATCCACGACGACCCGCTGGCGCGGCAACAGGCCGTGGAAAAAGCCAGTTCTGAGGCCACCAAGGGCCGAGGCCGCTCAACCGCCGGACGGCCGGGGCAACGGGGCGGGAATGTGAAGCGGAAAACGAAAAATTAATGTTGATAGATACAAAATCTCACTGGGAGATTGAGCTACGTAAGAAGGCGAGCCGTGCAAGAATCGCATCGGAGTTTTTGGTTGCCGATGACATCGCGGCCTTGAGTGACGTTCTTTTTTGCGGCGCTTTCATAGCTAGAAGGCTGTTGGAAGAGGCGGAAAACGCAAAAACACACATCGACGCAGGAGAATATCATTTCGACAAAGTAGCGGTGTTAAAAATCCATGACCTTCTGCAAAGGAAACACCATCTCAAAGGCTGTTGGATGTTGGATGGAAGAAAACCGGATGCAAAGTTGGTTTTATCAGCGACAGAAACCCTTGGAATGAAAGACTTGTTATCGCAGATCATTCACGCTGACCCAATACAGCTTTGGAAAACGCCGAATATTGATAAACCGTGTTTTTGGGTTGCTTCCAAGATAGCCAGCAGCCCCATAAGCGCCGACAACGGTGGAAAGCGGGCGCTATTTTATCGTGTCTATTGGGAAGATTACGCAGCCACACTTGAGGAATTTGCAAATTCTTTGTCTCCGATCTCAGAATAACTCTCAGTGTTCTCTTAACCCGCCCTTAACCACCTACTTCCCATCCTGTGGAGCATGCAAAACCGCAACTCTCCTCTGTCCCCCGAGGTCTGGCTGAATGACCTTTTTAAGTCCAAATCCGTACAACAAGGCACCGTGATCCGCCGCAAGCGGCGGGATGTGGAGCGGTTTGTGGGCATGGAGGCTTTTTTGTGCGAGGTGGAGCGCCGGGGCTTTCGGGTGGCAGAAAACGGCGGCCAATTGCTCATTTTCTGCAATCGTGCGCCTTTGCGCTGGCTCACCGCGCCGCCCCCGATGTCTTTAAAAGACATCGGCCCGAAATCTTTTGAAGATTTCGGCCCCGTCCCCCATAACGAAAAAAACATGCTAGGCTGAT
>DATFJQ010000262.1:0-2968 GCA_035269125.1 Roseovarius sp. | reverse complement strand
GGGTCAGCCAAATCGACCTGAATATGATCCTGCTCGCCACTGGGCCACGGGCAATCATCAGAAAAGGGCTGTCGCGAGCAACTGAGCACGCGCCAGCCCTCGGCGGCGAATTTGCGCACGGTCGCGTGCCCAATGCCTCGGCTTGCCCCGGTCAGTAGAAGCGTCTTGCGCGGGTCTGTGTCTGACATGGGAATCGTCCTGCGGAAATTTCAACTGGACTGTGGGGGCGGAGGCGGGGCAGATGCAACCGACATTTTCATGGGCGCGGCAGGTGGCGCATGGTCTCAGGACACGTGTTTACCTTTTCGCCTTCTCAATTCTGCCCAAAAAGCGTAATTAAATGCTCTTTAATAGCAAGGTTGCCCAATGAAGCTTCTGACCAGTCAATCCATCGGTATCCAACAGGGCGATGATGTTTTGTTCTCGGATTACGAGGACGGCGGCGACATGTGGACCGGCGAGGGCGCGCGCGAGCGGCGTAAGGTTCTGAGCTTTGGAGAGCCTTTCAAATCAGCCCCGGCGGTTCATGTCACCCTGTCCATGTGGGACATGGACAGTGCCGCCAATGTGCGGGCCGATGTGACCGCTGAAAACATCACCAATAAAGGGTTTGACGTGGTGTTTCGGACATGGGGCGACACGCGCGTGGCACGTGCTCGCATCCGCTGGATGGCGATTGGCGAGGCCTATCACGAGGATGATTGGCAGCTATATTGACCGACCACTTGTCGCCCCGGAAACCGGGGCGCCGCGTGGGTGCGTTCAGCCTTTGAACTTGCCTTCATAGATCGGTTCAAGCGTCGGGGTGTCGAACAGCGACGACACCGAGGTGCCGTTCCAGATGTTCAGAATCGCCTGTGCAAAGATCGGCGCCGTGGGGATGATGCGGATATTTGGTGCGGCCTTGACCGGTTCGGTGGGCTGTATCGTGTCGGTGATGACAAGCGATTTCAGCACCGAGTTGGTGATCCGCTCGACGGCCGGGCCGGACAGCACTCCGTGGGTGATATAGGCGTGCACCTCGGACGCGCCTTCATCCAGCAGAACCTGCGCCGCCTTGCAAAGGGTTCCGGCGGTGTCGCACATGTCGTCGACGATCACGCATTTCTTGCCCGTCACGTCGCCGATCACTGTCATCTCGGCGACTTCACCGGCCTTTTCGCGGCGCTTGTCGACGATGGAAAGCGGGGCTTCGATTCGCTTGGCCAATTCGCGCGCGCGGGCCACGCCGCCCACGTCGGGCGACACCACCATCACATCCTCCATCGAGTCACTGAATTGATCCTTGAGGTCCAGCGCAAAGACCGGCGCGGCATAGAGGTTGTCCACCGGGATGTCGAAAAACCCCTGAATCTGCGTGGCGTGCAAGTCCATCGTCAGGACGCGTTCAATGCCCGACCCGACCAGCATATTGGCGACCAGTTTCGCCGAAATCGGCGTGCGCGCCTTTGAGCGGCGATCTTGCCGCGCATAGCCGAAATAGGGGATTACAGCGGTGATGCGCTTGGCCGAGGAACGGCGCAGGGCATCGGACATGATCAGCAGTTCCATCAGGTTGTCATTGGCCGGGTTCGAGGTGGACTGGATGATGAACATATCCTCGCCGCGGACATTCTCGTAAACCTCGACGAACACCTCTTGGTCATTGAACCGTTCGACACGGGCATCGACAAGCCCGACATTGACACCGCGATGCATAGACATCCGGCGGGCAATCGCTGTGGCAAGCGGTTTGTTGGCGTTGCCTGTAATCAGTTTCGGCTCTGGCGTGGTCGGCATTGGCGGAGTCCCCAAGGTGGTCTGTGATGACAGATTCGTGACGTTGATCTTCGCTTAGCATGCGCGTAGCGTCGGGCAAAGCTATGCCATGGGGGAAGGTGCGAAAATGGCTCATCACATCGACTATTATCTTTCGACACTGTCGCCCTATGCCTATCTGGCGGGCAACCGTCTGGAACAGATGGCGGCCAAGCACGGGGCCAGCGTGACCTACAAACCGCTGGATGTGTTGCAACTGTTCGCGCGCACAGGCGGACAGGCCCCCAAGGACAGGCACCCGGCGCGGATGGCCTATCGCGCGCAGGAATTGCCGCGTCAGGCCAAAAAGACGGGGCTGCCGTTCAATTTCCGACCCGCGCATTGGCCGACCAATGCCGCGCCGTCTTCGTATGCGATCATTGCGGCGCAAAACGCGGGCGGCGGTGATCTGGGCGGGTTGGTGCAGGCGATCCTGCGGGCGTGTTGGGCCGAAGACCGCGACATCGCCGAAGATGACGTGATCAAGGCCTGTCTTGAGCAAAGCGGTTTTGACCCCAAACTGGCTGACAGTGGCCTACTGAGCGGGGCCGAAACCTATGCCGCCAATCTGGACCAGGCGGTGGCCGCCAATGTGTTCGGTGTGCCGTTCTATGTGGTGGACAGCGGCCAGAGCTTTTGGGGCCAAGATCGGCTGGACGATCTTGACCAGCATCTGGCGGGCAAGCTGTAACCCATGCCGCAAGATCTGCGGGCGGGGATTTCCACCTATTGGACAAGTTTTGGGCAGGGGCCGCGCCGCGCATTGGCGATCCACTGCTCGCTGGCGCATTCCGGCAGTTGGGGTGGCATGGCGCGGCATCTGTCCGGTGCGTTGACTATCCGGGCGTTCGACATGCCAGGCCACGGGCGCAGCGCGCCTTGGGATGGGCGCGGCGAGATCCAAGAGGAAACGGCGCGGATTGCGGCTGATCTGTGCGACGGCCCCACTGACCTTATCGGGCATTCCTTTGGCGCGACGGTGGCCTTGCGGCTGGCGGTGATGCGGCCCGATCTGGTGCGGTCGCTGGTGTTGATCGAGCCGGTGTTTTTCGCGGCAGGCTTTGGTGCTGATCCCGGTGCGCGCTCTGCTTTCGATGCCGCCATGGGCGGCTTTGCACAGGCCATGGCGGCCGGGAATCGGATGGCCGCAGCGCGTGCTTTTACCGGTGTC
>DATFJQ010000261.1:0-3360 GCA_035269125.1 Roseovarius sp. | reverse complement strand
TGCGGATTACCTTAGACAAAACCCAGCCCCGCGCCTTTGATGACTTTCTGGACGCCGCCCGCAAGGTGCCCTATGTCGTTGAAATCCAGACCTTTTTGGGCCGGGTCGATCTGCGCCTGTCTGTCATCGCCCGCGATATGGCTCATTATCAGCACATCTATCGCAGCGCCATTCTGACCCTGCCGCATATCGCCGATATCGAGGCTTTGATGCATGTAGCGCGGATTAAATCGGACGAGGTGCTGCCGCTATGATCGAATTGGACACAACCGACCGTCTGATCCTGCGCGAACTGGCAGAGGATGCCACGCAAAGCGCATCCGCCCTTGGCCGCAAGCTGAAGCTGTCGCAACCAGCCACATGGCGGCGCATCAAGCGCCTGCGTGAGATCGAGGTGATTGCGGGCCAAAGGCTGGATCTGGACAAGGAAAAACTTGGCTTTGGGGTCACCGTGTTTCTGGGGGTGAAACTGGCCACTAAGGGGCGTGTCAGCCTTGAAGATTTCGAGCGCGCGGTGTCCGCCATCCCCGAGGTGCAGACCGTGGAACATATTCTTGGCCTGTATGATTATCGCCTGCGGGTTGTGGCGCGCGATATTTCCGACTTTGAGCGGGTTTTGCGCCGCCGCATCATGACATTGCCGGGTGTCGGCGATGTCGAGGCCAATGTCCTGCTGAGCGAAGAACGCCGCCCCGGCCCGATTGGGTAGGCGCGCCTATGGCCGGTATGCAAAGGTAGGCTTTGCCAAGCGGGCCGCGACCGGCTAGCACTTGTCACAAATCGAATGGAGGAACCCGCGCATGACCGCTTTGCTTGATACTGTTGATCCCGATGGCTTGGAAGAATTCTCGGTGGTGTTCACCGACCGCTCACTCAATCACATGAGCCAGAGCTTCCAACAGGTGATGCGCGACATCTCGGGGATGTTGAAAGACGTCTACAAGGCCGATGCCGTGGCCCTGATCCCCGGTGGCGGCAGCTATGCGATGGAGGCCGTTGCGCGCCAGTTTGGCACCGATGCCCACGCGTTGATCGTGCGCAATGGCTGGTTTTCCTATCGCTGGAGCCAGATTTTCGACGCGGGCCAGTTCACCGCTGACACCACCGTTTGCATGGCCCGCCAAACCGGCAACGGCGCGCAGGCGCCCTTTGCCCCTGCCCCGATCGAAGAGGTCACCGCCAAGATCCGCGACGCCAAGCCGGATGTGGTCTTTGCCCCGCATGTTGAAACCTCGGCCGGGATCATCCTGCCCGATGATTACGTGGCAGCCTTGGCCGACGCCGCACACGAGGTGGGCGCGCTGATGGTTCTGGATTGTATCGCCTCGGGCTGTGCATGGGTCGATATGCAGGCCACCGGCGTTGATGTGCTGATTTCCGCGCCGCAAAAGGGCTGGTCGGCCTCACCCTCTGCCGGGTTGGTGATGATGTCGGCGCGGGCGGTCGCGCGGTTGGACACGACAAAATCCAACAGCTTTGCCATCGACCTGAAGAAATGGCACGACATCATGCAGATCTATGAAAATGGCGGGCATGCCTATCATGCCACCATGCCCACGGATGCGCTGCGCGCGTTTCGCGACACCATGATCGAAACCCGCGATTACGGGTTTGAAAAGCTGCGTGAGGCGCAATGGGAACTGGGCCATGCCGTGCGCGCCATGCTGGCCGACAAGGGCGTGACATCCGTCGCCGCCGAAGGGTTTGGCGCACCGGGCGTGGTGGTCAGCTACACCGAAGATCCCGATATCCAGAATGGCAGCAAATTTTCCGCCCAAGGCATGCAGATTGCGGCCGGTGTCCCGCTGGCCTGTGATGAGCCCGAAGGCTTTCGCACGTTCCGTCTGGGGCTGTTCGGGCTGGACAAGCTGTATGATGTGCCCGGCACGGTCAGCCGTTTGAAAATCGTTCTGGACAAAGTGCTTTAACAGGCCTGCTTGCCCGCCCTGACAGGCGGGCGCGCTGGTTTAGCGCGCGCGTTGGATTATCCGCGCGCGCCCAGCCCAAGCTGCATCAGCGTCTTGCGCACCGGGGCCAGCGAATAGATCGCGTTCAGCGTCATGGCGCGGGCATCGCGCAGCGGCTGCGCGTGCATCATTGACGCCCTGTTCAACACGTCGATGCCCCGCACCCGCGCCGTGACTTCCCAATGGCGACGGCGGTGATAAGCCTCAAGCATGTGCAAATCGCCCAAACACTCTGGCGCGGCCTCGGCCAGTTCCAAAAGCACCCGCATATCGCCAAGCGACATGTTCAACCCTTGCGCCCCGATGGGCGGCACGACATGCGCCGCCTCGGCCACAAGTGCCACGCGTTCCGAATACATCTGCTGCGCCTGCTGGCTGATGATCGGCCATGTCGTGCGCCGCGACGCCAGCGACAGCGGCCCGAACAACTGACACGACCGCGCGTTCATTTCGGCCTCAAACGCATCAACCGGCAAGGCGGCAAGGCGTTCAACCTCGGGGCCGTCTTCCATCCAGACGATAGCCGAACTGGGCCGCCCTTCGTAATCGGGCAGCGGCACCAATGTGAACGGCCCGCCCGAGCGGTGAATTTCAGTCGAAACATTTTCATGCGGGATCGGGTGCGTGACCGCAAAGGCCAAGGCCTTTTGCCCGTAGCGCGTTGTTTTCACACCAATGCCCGCAGCGTCACGCACCGGGGAATGGCGGCCATCCGCCGCGATCACAAGGCGACAGCGCGCCCGGCTGCCATCGGTCAGGCCAACGCGGGCCTCGGCCTCGCGGGTGAACAAGGATGAAAATCCGGTGCCGGGCCGAAACTCAACCGTGTCAAGCGTGTCCAGATGCGCGACCATCTCGCGCCGCAGCAACCAATTGGGCAGGTTCCAGCCAAATGGCTTGTCCGAGATGTCGGAGGCATCGAATTCTTTGGTCAGGCGCGGCTCGGGGTCTGGGCCGCCTGCATCGACGATCCGCATGATTTGCAAATCCTCGGCATGAGGCGCAAGCCTGTCCCACAGCCCGGCCCGATCCAAAAGCGCCTGCGCGGGCTGCAAAAACGCGGTTGTCCGCAGGTCAGAGCCTTGCGCATCGCGGTCGGTCACCGGCGGCGTGGGATCGACGCACAGCACCGAAAACCCGGCGCTGCCAAACACAGACGCCGCCGCAAGACCGGCCACTCCGCCGCCTGAAACAACGATATCGAAATCCGCTCTGGTCATGGCCTTGCCCTCCTGCCGGGGAACATAGAGCGCTCTGCCGACATGCGCCAGCAGCGCGATTGCCTCAGCCCCGGGAAATCCAGACCAACACAGCCATCATCACCGGAACCATTGCCACAGCCGGAATATACAGGCCGGGAACACCCCACATCACAAAGCTGCCGGCCCATGCC
>DATFJQ010000260.1:0-19296 GCA_035269125.1 Roseovarius sp. | reverse complement strand
AAACGCTCGGTCCAGATGAAGGCCGATATCGTTGTCCGCGATGAGACCGAACAGGGCGACCGCGCGCTTTTGAACTTGGGCCACACCTTCTGCCATGCGTTAGAGGCGGCGACGGGCTATTCTGATCGGCTGCTGCATGGCGAAGGCGTGGCAATTGGCTGTGCCTTGGCGTTCGAGCTGTCATCGCGCCTTGGGCTATGCAGCCAAGAAGACCCAAGCCGCGTGCGCGCCCATCTGCGCGACATGAAGATGAAGGTGGACCTATCTGATATTGCAGGGGAATTGCCCGATGCAGACGGGCTGTTGGCGCTGATGGCGCAGGACAAAAAAGTGGTCGATGGCACGCTTAATTTCGTTTTGGCGCGGGGGATTGGCCACGCGTTCGTAACAGGCGACGTGCCGTGCGATACGGTCAAAGCGGTCTTGCAGGATGCCTTGGCGCAGCGCGGCTGATTAGCGGGCTGTGACACTGGCCACCGCCCGCAACCGTTACACCAGTTTGACCAACGCGTGACGCTTTTTGCCTGCCGACAGTTTGATCGGCGCGGCCAAAGCACCGGCATCAATCATCAGGCCGGCATCTGTCAGCGGAGCGTCGTCAATCCGTGCGCCATTCTCAGAAATCAGGCGCTTGGCCTCTTTGCCTGATTTCGCAAGGCCGGTTTTGACAATCAACTGCACCACGGACACGCCGCCATCCACCAGATCGGCGGCGCTCAGTTCCAGCGTGGGCAGGTCATCGCCGGTGCCGCCCTTTTCGAACACTTCGCGCGCTGTGGCTTCGGCGGCCTGCGCGGCGTCTGCCCCGTGCAGCAGGGTTGTGACTGCGTTGGCCAGAATCACCTTGGCCTCGTTGATCTCGGACCCTTGCAGGGTGCCAAGGCGGTCGCACTCGTCCACCGGCAGTTCGGTGTAGTATTTCAGGAAGCGCCCCACATCAGCATCCATGGTGTTGCGCCAAAACTGCCAGAATTCATACGGCGACAGCATGTCGGCATTCAGCCAGATCGCACCGCCCGCCGATTTGCCCATCTTGCGGCCATCGGCGGTGGTCAACAACGGCGAGGTCAGGCCAAACACCTCGTTCCCCGCCACGCGGCGCGTCAGGTCAATGCCGTTGACGATATTACCCCATTGATCCGATCCGCCCATTTGCAGGGTGCAGCCATAGCGGCGGTTCAGTTCAAGGAAATCATAGGCCTGAAGGATCATGTAGTTGAATTCAAGGAAGGACAGGGATTGTTCCCGATCCAGCCGCGATTTCACTGATTCAAAGCTGAGCATCCGGTTGACCGAGAAATACCGCCCGATATCGCGCAGAAATTCGATATATTTCAACTGATCCAGCCATTCGGCGTTGTTCAGCATCATCGCACCTGTGCTGTCGTCATAGGACAGGTAGCGTTGAAACACTTGCTGCATGCCGTCAATATTTTCGCCGATCTGCGCCTCGTCCAGCAGCGGGCGTTCATCGGATCGGAAAGACGGATCGCCCACCTTGGTGGTGCCGCCGCCCATCAGGGTGATCGGGCGATGGCCGGTCTTTTGCAGCCAACGCAGCATCATGATGTTCAGCAAATGGCCTACATGCAGCGATTTGGCGGTGGCGTCATAGCCGATATAGGCCGTCACCGGGCCTGCCATAAGGCTGTCGTCCAACGCTTGCAGATCGGTGCAGTCGGCCAGAAAGCCACGCTCGATCATTACGCGCAGAAACTCGGACTTGGGGTGGTAGGTCATATTGCTTGTCCCGGTCTTGATTGCGCGGCATGTATAGGCACGGAACACGCGAAGGGAAAGGCCATGTTGAACGCAAAGCCGATGCGCGCGCTTGGGGCGATGTCGGGCACCTCGCTTGATGGGGTGGATGCCGCCGTGGTCGACACCGATGGCGAGCGTATCCACGGCTTTGGCGACAGCCTCTACCGGCCTTATTCCGAGTCAGAGCAAGCGGTGCTAAGCGCCGCGCTTGGCCGTTGGCCGGGCGAGGATGTGTCCGTGGCGCTGAACGTGGTGCAATCCGCGCATATCGAGGTTTTGGGCGGTTTTCAGGGCGTTGATCTGGTGGGCTTTCACGGCCAGACCCTTGCGCACGAGCCGCAGGGCCGCGGCACGCACCAACTGGGCGATGGCGACGCACTGGCGCAGGAACTGGGCGTGCAGGTGGTGTGGGATTTCCGCAGCGCCGATATCCGGTTTGGCGGCGAAGGCGCACCGCTGGCGCCGTTTTACCATTTCGCCTGCGCGCAGTGGATGGGCGCGGATGCGCCGCTGGCGTTTTTGAACCTTGGCGGGGTGGGAAACCTGACATGGGTCGATCCGCGCAAGGCCAAACCCGAGGAGGAGGGCGCGTTGCTGGCCTTTGACACCGGCCCGGCCAATGCCCCGATGAACGATGTCATGCTGGCCCGGCGCGGCGAACCGTTTGACCGTGATGGCGCATTGGCGCAGCGCGGCACGGTGGCCCAAGGCGCGTTAGAGCTGTTTCTGGACGAGCCGTATTTCCTGAAAATGCCGCCCAAATCGCTGGATCGGGACGCCTTCAAGGACATGATCGGATTGGTGGGCGAGTTGGACGATGCCGACGCGGTGGCGACCCTGACCGGCATGAGCGCCGCCGCCGTGCTGCGCGGGATGGAGCATTGCCCCGCACCGCCCGCGCGTTTGTTGGTCACCGGGGGCGGGCGCAAGAACCCTGTGTTGATGGAAATGCTGCGCGTGGCACTGGATTGTCCGGTGGACCCGGTCGAGGCTGTGGGGCTGGATGGCGACATGCTGGAAGCGCAGGCCTTCGCCCATCTGGCGGTGCGCGTCGCGCGCGGGTTGCCCACCTCGTGCCCCGGCACGACGGGCGTGCGCACGGGCGTCTCGGGGGGCACGATCAGCCGACTGGGTAGTAAAATTTCGGCAATCGGAGGACGGCTATGATTCCTTATGAACTGGACGCAGGCGCGGGGCAGGGCCGCCGCTTTGGGGTGATCGTGTTAAGCACCGACACCTCGCTGGAACATGAGGCCGGCGGCGCCATGGCCGGCCACCCGGTGAACCTGCTGCATGCGCGCATCCCGGCCAATGCCCATGTCACGCCCGACGATCTGTCGACCATGGAAGCGCAGATGACGACCACCGCCGGGCGCTTGCCACAAGGCTTGGCGGCTGTGGGCTATGGCTGCACCTCGGGGGCCACGGTGATTGGCAGTGACCGGGTGGCAAATCTGGTGAACGCGGCGCATCCGGGCGTGCCGGTCACCGACCCCGCCCGCGCCGTCATGGCGGCGCTGCATCATCTGGGGACACGGCGAATCGCCTTGGTATCGCCCTATGTGCCGTCAGTCACCGGGCCTTTGGTGGCCTTGTTTGCCCAAAACGGCATCGAGGTTTTGACCGAGGCCAGTTTTGGCCAAAGCGAGGATTGGACCGTGGGCCGCATCACCGAGGCCAGCACCGCCGCCGCGATGCTGGAACTGGGCCGCACACCGGGGGTCGAAGCGGTGTTCAGCAGTTGCACCAACCTGCGCAGTTTCGGAATCATCGACGCGGTCGAGGCCGAGTTGGGCCTGCCTGTCATCAGCTCGAACCTTGCGCTGCTGTGGCATATGCTGCGCCTGTCGGGCGTCAAGGATTACCACGGTTGGGCACCGGGGCGTTTATTTCAGATCGGAGAAACCGCATGAGCAACAACACCCTGAAACCCGCCACTATCGCCGCACGCGCGGCGGGGGCGATGAATATGGGTGACGGTGGTGTGGTGCCGGGCATTTCGGTGGCCAGCACCTATGCGCGCGGGGCCGACAATGCGTTGATGCGCGCCGATAACCTGTATGGGCGCGATGAAAACGACACCGTGCGTCAGGCCGAAGAGGTGATCCGCCAGCTTGAGGGCGCGGCTGACAGCCTGCTGTTTCCCTCGGGCATGGCGGCGATTGCGGCGCTGTTTCGGACGCTGCCCGCCGGGGCGCGCGTCATCATGCAGTCGGGCATCTATTGGGGCGCCACGGTTTGGGTGCGGGACTATTGCGCGCGGTATGCGCTGACGCTTGAGGAAGTGGACAGCAGCGATATCACGGCGCTAGAGTCGGCCTGCGCCACGCCCGCCGATCTGGTCTGGATCGAGGTGCCGTCGAACCCGTGGCTGAAGATTACCGATATCGCCCGCGCCGCCGATCTGGCACATGCCGCAGGCGCGTTTTTGGCGGTGGATGGCACGGCGTCCTCTCCAGTTCTGAGCCGGGTGTTGGATTTGGGCGCGGATATTTCGATGCATTCCGCGACCAAGTCGATGAATGGGCATAGCGATATCGTGGCTGGTGTTTTGTCGTGCGGCGATGCCGATGCGCCCGTCTGGCGCGATATCGCCAAGGCCCGCCACGATGGCGGTGCGATCCTTGGCCCGTTCGAGGCGTGGCTTTTGATGCGCGGGTTGCGCACGCTGCCGCTGCGGATGGAGCGGATGTGCGCCAATGCCCTGCGCGTGGCGCAAGCGATGGCCGCGCATGACGCAATCGAAACGGTCTGGTATCCGGGCCTGCCCGATCATCCGGGCCATGCGGTGGCCGCGCAGCAGATGTGCGGCGGCTATGGCTGTCTTGTGTCGATCCTGGTGCGCGGGGATGCGGCGCGCGCAATCGACGTGGCCGGGCGTTTGCAGCTGTTTCACCGCGCGACATCCTTGGGCGGCGTCGAAAGCCTGATCGAGCACCGCGTCACGATCGAACCCGATACCGGCATTCCCGGCAACCTGTTGCGGCTGTCGATTGGCATCGAGGACGCGGACGACCTGATCGCCGATCTGGATCAAGCGCTTGCCGGGGGGCGGTAACACCCGGCGTCTTGCGCATTGGCCAAGGGGTTGCTATCTGCCGTGGGTGAATATCCGATCAATTTGATCGGAAAGACATGAGGCCAAAGTGCAGTCAGCAACCCCCAGACTTGAGATTCGCAATCTCGTGCGGCGCTACGACGGGCAGCGTGTTGTCGATGACGTTTCGCTACGGGTCATGCCGGGGCAGGTGACCTGCCTTCTTGGGCCCTCTGGTTGCGGCAAATCGACCACGCTGCGGATGATCGCCGGCGTTGAAATGCAGGACGAGGGCGAGATCTGGGTCGATGGGGATCTGGTCTGCGATACCCATTTTCGCATTCCCCCGGAACGACGCCATATCGGGTTGATGTTTCAGGATTTTGCCTTGTTTCCGCATCTGACGGTGGGGGCCAACGTGGCCTTTGGCCTGTCGGGCGACAAGACCGAGATGGGCCGCCGTGTGGATGAATTGCTCCAACGTGTGGGGCTTGGCAGCTATGGTAAGAAATACCCCCATGAATTGTCAGGCGGCGAGCAACAGCGCGTGGCGCTGGCCCGCGCCTTGGCGCCGCGCCCGTCGATCATGCTGATGGACGAGCCGTTTTCGGGCCTCGACAACCGCTTGCGCGACGGCATCCGGGACGAAACGCTGGATATTCTGCGCGAACAGGACACCGCCGTTTTGCTGGTCACACATGAACCCGAAGAGGCCATGCGCATGGCCGATGAGATTGCCCTGATGCGCGCCGGGCGCATCGTCCAGCAAGGCGCGCCATACAATATTTACAACGCGCCCGTGGATCGCGACGCGGTCGCCTTTTTCAGCGATATCAATGTTTTGCGCGGTAAAGTTCAAGGGTCTTTGGTGCAAACACCATTTGGCCAGTTCCTGGCGCCCGGTGTTCATGAAGGCACTGAAGTGGATATCGTTATCCGGCCGCAGCACATCAAGATTGATTTTGATCGCAACGGGCGTGGCCCCGAGCCGACAATCGAAATGGGCACAGCGGCGCGTGGCGTCGTGCGTCGTGCGCGGTTCATGGGCAGTGAAAGCCTTGTTGAGTTCCGCATGGATCACGACGGCTCGATCATGCGGGCGACCGTGCCAAATGTGTTTTTGCCCAGTCCCGGCAAGCCTTTGTGGCTTATGATCCGGCGTGACAAGTGCTTTACCTTTCCGGTCAAAGTATGACTGGCGGTATTTTGGGGGGCGCTGCCCCCGTCGCCGCAAGCGGCGACTCCCCCGGAGTATTTCGGGAACAATGAAACGGTTGGTGCGTGGATATTGTGACTTTTGGCGAGGGTTTTGATCAATTTGCCAGCCGTCTTGGGCGGTAATTTGCGAATTTATCGGCTGTCAGGCGCTATTGGTTCTTCCAACCCGGGCGGTGAGGGCTTAGATACGGTTGACGAAAATGCCGGGGCGTCGCACAAACGTCACCCGACAAAGGGAGAGACATCATGCTGAACAACATTGGCCTTCCGGGCCTTCTTTTGATTGCCGTTGTGGTCCTGGTTCTATTTGGCCGCGGAAAAATCTCGTCGCTGATGGGCGAAGTGGGCAAAGGCATCACCTCGTTCAAGAAAGGCGTTGCCGATGGCAACAAAGAGGTCGAGGACGCGGGCGAAGAGACCGAGACCGCAGCCGCAGATACGGCCAAGGACGTGACGCCCGAAGACGACAAAGACAAGGTCTGAACGGCAGATGTTCGACCTGGGCTGGACCGAGCTGCTGGTGATCGGCATTGTCGCGCTGATCGTCGTCGGCCCCAAGGATCTGCCGGGCATGTTCCGGGCAGTGGGAAACTTTGTGGGCAAGGCCAAGCGTATGGCCCGCGATTTCAGCCAAGCGATGAACGACGCCGCCGATGACGCCGGCGTCAAAGACGTGTCTGACAGTTTGCGCAAAGCGTCTAACCCGATGGGCAGCGCGATGGACGAAGTCAAGAAAGCCTCGTCAAGCTTCACTCAAGACACAATGTCGGGCCCGAAAAAGAAGACCGAGCCTAAATCAGACCTGAGCGACGACCGCCGGGAAAAGGCCGAAAAAATCCGCCAGAAATCAGCGGAGGCCGCAAAGAGCCGGCTGGCCGCCGAAGAGGCCGCCCGCGCCGAGGCAGAAGCGGCAAAGCCGGCACAGGCCGATGATGTGGTCGACACACCGGACGCCGAGCCTCCCGAGGACAGCAAGGCATGAGCCCTACAGACGAGATTGAAGACAGTTCAGCGCCGTTGATCGAGCATCTGACCGAGTTGCGCACGCGGTTGATCAAAGCGGTTGTGGCCTTTTTGATCGGTATGGTGATCTGTTTCACCGTCGCAACGCCGATCTTTAACTTTCTGACCGATCCACTGTGTCAAGTGCTGGCCAATCGCGGCCAGGATTGCGACCTGATCTTCATCTCGCCGCAAGAAGGGTTCTTCGTGGCGATCAAGGTTTCGCTTTTGGGCGGATTTTTCCTGTCTTTCCCTTTCATTGCAAATCAGATGTGGCGGTTCGTGGCCCCGGGGCTTTACAAAACCGAGAAGGGCGCATTCCTGCCGTTTCTTGTGGCCTCGCCTTTCATGTTCATCCTGGGTGCTGCATTCGCGTTCTACGTGGTCACGCCGTTGGCCTATGACTTCTTCTTGGGGTTCCAGCAGTTCGGCACCGGTGGGGAGGCTATGCCGACCGGCGATCCGCAAGCCGCCGCCCCGCTAAGCGTGGTTTTCCAAGGGTCGGCACAGGAATACCTGAACCTGACGATCAAATTCATCGTGGCGTTTGGCCTGTGTTTCCAGTTGCCCGTGCTTTTGACCCTGATGGGCAAGGCCGGTCTGGTCAGCGCCGAAGGTTTGGGCAATGTCCGCAAATATGCAATGGTTGGCATCTTGGTGCTGGCCGCGCTGGTAACGCCGCCGGATGTGATCACCCAAGGCATTTTGTTTGTCGTGGTCTACGGGCTTTATGAAGTGTCGATCTGGCTGGTGCGCCGTGTCGAGGCCAAGCGCGAGGCGCAGCTGCGGGCAGAAGGGCTTTGGTTCGATGAGGATGATGACGATCCCGAGGATGTGCAGGGCACGGAAAAGCCTGAAGCGGATGCTCCGGACGGTACAGAAGACCCTTATGGCGAATCCGAGTTTGATGATCCCTTGCTTGATGAATTCGACGAATTCGATGATGGCGCGGATGACGACAAGGACAAGCCCAAGTGAGTGATCCGCTAGAGCGTATTGCCGAGGCGTTGGAACGGATGTCGCCCGCGCCGCTGACGGCGCCCGATTTCGACACGGCGGATGCGTTTGTCTGGCATGTTGATCCCGACAGGCTCGATCCGGTGCCGCATGTCAGCCGTGTGGACATGCACCTGCTGGTCGGTGTTGATCGCTCACGCGACACATTGCTTGAAAACACTCGTCAGTTCGCCCGTGGTCTGCCCGCCAATAACGCGCTTTTGTGGGGTGCGCGGGGTATGGGAAAATCCAGCCTTGTCAAAGCGGTGCATGCTGCTGTTCTGGCTGAGGGCACGCCGCTTAAGATCGTTGAACTTCAGCGCGAAGATCTGTCCAGCGTGTCGCGCCTGCTGCATCACCTCCGTGGCAGCGAGGCTCGGTTCATTCTGTTTTGCGATGACCTGTCGTTCAGCCATGATGACCAGCACTACAAATCGCTAAAGGCGGTTCTGGATGGGGGCATCGAAGGCCGACCCGACAATGTGGTCTTCTATGCCACGTCGAACAGGCGTCATCTGATGCCACGGGACATGATCGAGAACGAGCGCTCCAGTGCGATCAATCCGGGCGAGGCGACCGAGGAAAAGGTGTCTCTCAGTGATCGGTTCGGCCTGTGGTTGGGCTTCCACCCCTGTGATCAGGATCAATATCTGTCGATGATTCGCGGCTATTGCGATGCCTACGGTATCGAGATCGACGATGAGACCCTGCGCGCTGAGGCGATTGAATGGCAGGCCACGCGCGGCGGGCGGTCGGGCCGGGTTGCGTGGCAGTATTTCACCGATCTGGCCGGGCGCCGTGGCACGGCCGTTTAACCGGCACACAATGACCAGCCCTTCTTTTGTTTAAAAATATCCCGGGGGTTTGGGGGCAGCGCCCCCAATCACAACACCCGTGCGCGCGGCACGCGCGCTCCGTTCCTCAGCCCCTTGGCGAACTATCTCAGCCCAGCAAAATCAGCCCAGAAAATCATTGGGATCGACACTGTCGAATCCGTCGCGCACCTCGAAATGGAGGGCGGCCGCGCCGTCGCGACGGATCTCGGCCAGCTTGCCTCCGCGCTTGATGGCGTCGCCTTTTTTCACGCTCACGTTGGCGACGTTGGAATAGACCGTCAGAAGGTTGTCGGGGTGCTTGATCACAATGATCGGGATCCCATTGGTATCTTCGGTGATCGCGGCGACAATGCCATCGGCGGCGGCCCGGACAGGTGCGCCGGGGGTGGCGGCGATATCGATGCCGTCATTTTTGCCCTTGGCGTAATCACGCACGATGTCGCCGCGCACTGGAAAGGCCATGCGTGCGCCGCTGCTTGTCGCGGATTGGCTGCGGCCAAGATCGGGGGCGCTGGTGGTGCTTGGCACTTGCGCGGCGGGTTTGGTGTCTTTTTCCGGCAGCGGTTTAGAGGCTGACGGTGGTTCCGGTGTGGGCGAACCTGCGCCGGGGGCGGTCGTCACCGGCGCGGCGGCGCTGTCGAAGGGTTCTGTGGTTTCGCCGGGAAGGGCCACGGGTATCAACAGGAATTGGCCCTCGCGCACGGCAAAATCCGGGCCAAGCCCGTTCCATTCGGTCAAACTGCGGACGGACACATCGTAAAGCCGCGCAATGGTATAGGCGGTTTCGCCGCGTTCTACCTTGTGGCGCACCGGCTCAACCCCGGTTTGCGCCGGCGGCAAGGCGCTGCTTTGGACGTTGGCGGGATCAGGCGCGCGGTTGATCGCGTCTCCGGCCAGCGTGGAGATATCGACTTCGCCGGGCGGTTGGATCGGGCCGCCTGTGGGTTCGGCCACGCGACCGGGCAGGGCGATGATTTCACCTTTGCGCAGCGGATCGCCGGTTTGCATTCCGTTGTAGCGCGCCAGCGTTTCCACATCAGCCCCGATCCGTGCCGCAAGGCTGGCCAGCGTGTCGCCGCGCCGGGCCACCGCGACTTGATAGCCCGGATAGGATATGATCCCACGGCTGTCGGGGGCCGGGCGCTCGGCGGTAGCGTTTTGTGCGGCTTGCGCGGTGCTATGGGCGTTGCCGAATGCGCCGCGCAGGTCGAAGTCCATGGGTTGGTTACAGGCCGTTAGCGCCAAACAGGCGACACTTGCCAATAGCGGGGCAGTCCGTAGGGGGAATGTCATCTCGATCTTATCCTCATGCTCCTGCGCCCCTTGTTGACCGGGGCGGCCTGTTCTCACTCGATACCATTTGGCCGGCTTGGCCTCCCGCTCAGTGGGGGCTGCTTGCCTTGTATCACACTCTTATCCGTCGCGCCCCAACCCTTCGACCAGCGGGACAAACCGGACCGGGCGGAGTTCGTCATACTCAAAGCCGGTTTCGGTGCGGCTCACCCGGATCAGGCTTTGCACCGCGTCCGATTGGCCCACCGGCAAAACCATGATACCGCCGATTTTCAACTGCGCCAAGAGAGGGCCAGGCGGGTCTTCGGCGGCGGCGGTGACGAGGATACGATCAAACGGCGCCTGATCGGGCAGGCCGAAACTGCCATCGGCAGTGACGGCCGTGATGTTGGTCAGATCAAGATCGCGAAAGATCGTGCTGGCCTCGGTCACCAGACGCTTGTGGCGGTCCACGGTGTAGACCCGGCGGGCAAGATGGCTGAGAATAGCCGCCTGATAGCCCGAGCCGGTGCCCACCTCCAGCACCTTGTCGCGGGGGCTGACGCGGAGCGCCTGACTCATCAGCCCGACGACCGAGGGTTGGCTGATCGTCTGGCCGCAGGCAATCGGCAGGGGCATGTCGTCGTAGGCGCGGGCGGCGAAATAGCCGCGAATGAACGGGCCGCGGTCGATCTTTTCCATCGCCGTCAGAACACGGTTGTCCGTCACCCCCTTTGAGCGCAGGGCGAAAAGGAACTGCATCTTGCGTTCGGCGATATCGATATCGTCCCCGGTCATTCGATTGCCTTGAGCGCCTCCAGCGCGTCATGGGCTGTCAGATCGGCGCGCATCGGCGTGACCGAGATATAGCCTTTGAGGTTCATATCCGCATCCGATCCGGGCGAGGTGGGTTGCTGTTGCGGCGCGCCAGTGACCCACAAAAAGCGCCGCCCTGAGGGCGAATGGATGGGCTGCACACCAAAGCCCATGTCGCGGCGAAACCCCTGCCGCGCGGCCTTGATCCCCTTTACATCCGAGGCTGGCACCGGCGGGAAGTTGATGTTGTAGAAAATGCCGTAATCGTCAGCTGTCCAGACCCCGCGATCCAACAGAGCTTGCAGAGTGGGCAGGCCATGCACGCGCGCGGCTTCGAACGGGTCGGGGGCGTCGGCCACGGCGGGGCCGTAATACTGGCTTAACGCCACGGCGCGCACGCCTTGCAGCGCGGCCTCCATCGCGCCACCAAGCGTGCCTGAATAAAGCGCGTTTTCCGCCGAGTTGTTGCCCCGGTTCACACCCGACAGCACCAGATCGGGCCGGGCCTCTTTCATCACGTCATGAATGGCGGCCAGAACGCAATCGGCGGGGCTGCCTTCGGCGGCAAACCGTCTGTCGCCCATCTGGCTAAGCATCATCGGCCGGGTATAGGAAATGCAGTGGCCGACGCCCGATTGCTCAAAGGCGGGGGCCACGACCCACACCTCGCCATCGGATCCGGCCAGATCGTTTGCAATCTCTTCAAGAACTTGCAGCCCCGGCGCGTTGATGCCGTCGTCATTGGTAATCAGAATGCGCAATGCCCCATGCCCCTGTTGTTGCCTGCTTTGTGTGCCTGTCTATCCGGGCAAGGCAGATGCAGCAAGCGTTTGGAGGGCGTGGTTAGTCGAGTGTGGCCAACAGGCGCCGGGCCTCGTCGGTCGCGCTGACCAGTGCGGCGCGATCTTCACCGGGGAAAAACCGCGCGCGCGTGTTGGTCGACATCGGTTTCGGCGCCAGAACATGCACATGCGGGCCGGTTCGGGCTGTTTCCGCGCGCCATGAATGCGCCAACGCGATTTGCGCCGCCTTGGTCGCCCCATAGGCGCCGAAAAACTTTTCACCGGCATGCGGATCATCGAAAAAAAGAATCTGGCCGGTTTCGCCTAAAAGTGGTGTCAGGAAAGGAATCAGTCGCCCCGGCGCCGTGACATTCACATCAACCGATTTTTGCCAGTCGTTTTCGTCCATTTGACCAGCGGGGGCCAACGGCGGCGCATGCACGGCGGTATGCACCCACATATCGACCGCGCCCCAACGATCATGGATCGAGCGGCACAGCTGGCGCATAGCATCGACATTTGTGATATCCATCGGCGCAAGCGTGGCCTGTCCGCCCTTGGACTGAATGCGGTCATCCAGTTCCTCAAGAGCGCCGGTGGTGCGGCCCACGGCAACGATATGATGAGTGTCGGCCAGCGCCTCGGCCATGGCAAAGCCAAGGCCGCGCGACGCGCCGGTGATGAGGGCGATACGGTCAGTCATGTCCGTTGGTTTGGCAGAAAACAGGCCAAGGTCAAGGCCAAAGGATGCGGCTTATTCGCCAGCAATGCGCAATCGGCCGGGGCGGTTGTTGCGGTTGATATGCACAAGGCCGGGCTCAATCGCGGTGATGCGCAACCCGCCGACACTGTCGCCGGGGCTGACACGTGCGATGTGGCCATTGCCCGCGCGGATCAGCGCATAAGGCCCGTCAGGCTTGACGAAGGTGCCCAGCAATACAATGCCGCGCCGGGGCAGGGCGTTTTTCTGCGTGGCTGCGGCTTTGGTTGCGGGTGTTGTCGCTGTGGTGGATTGCGTCATGGTGCGAAAGCGCCTGTGTTTTCTGCGGTTTCGGGCGCTTTACAGGGGGCGCGGTGCCGATGCAAAAGGCTCTATCCGGTGTCGGCAGGATAGTGCCGCATTGCAATAATACAGGCGGTTGGCCGCTGACCCGCCCTGACGGGCGGCTGCGCAGGAGCAAGCGAAAGCCGACGTTATTCGGCTGCTTTCATCTCAAACCCTTTTTCGATCATGTCCGACGGCGTCACCGGATATTCGCCCGAGAAACATGCATCGCAATATTGCGGGCATTTGGCGTTGCGGCCCGAGGTCTCGCCCACAGCGCGGTATAGCCCGTCAAGCGTGATGAATTTCAGGCTGTCCACATTGAGGTGCTCACGCATTTCTTCTTCGGTCATGGTCGCGGCCAGCAACTTTTCGCGCTGCGGCGTGTCCACCCCGTAGAAACAAGGCCACGCCGTGGGCGGGCTTGCGATGCGGAAATGGACCTCTTTCGCGCCGGCATCTAGAATCATTTCCTTGATCTTGCGGCTGGTGGTGCCGCGCACCACGCTGTCATCCACTAAGATCACCCGCTTGCCCTGAATCAGCGCACGGTTGACGTTCAGTTTCAGGCGCACGCCCATATTCCGGATCTGTTCGGTCGGCTCGATAAAGGTGCGGCCCATATACTGGTTGCGAATGATCCCCATGGCGTAGGGAATGCCCGATTCCTGACTGTATCCGATGGCCGCAGGCGTGCCGCTGTCGGGCACGGGACAGACCAGATCGGCATCAACTGGGGCTTCTTTGGCTAACTCCACGCCAATCTGGCGCCGCGTTTCATAGACCGAGCGGCCGCCGATGATCGAATCAGGCCGCGAGAAATAGACATGTTCGAAGATGCAAAAGCGCGACGATTGTTTGCGGAACGGGAAATGGCTTTCGACGCCCTTGTCGGTGATCACCACCATCTCGCCGGGTTCGACCTCGCGCACAAAGCGCGCGCCGATGATATCCAGCGCGCAGGTTTCCGAACTCAGCACCCAGCCGTCACCAACTTGGCCCAGCACCAAAGGCCGCACGCCCAACGGATCGCGCACACCGATCAGCTTGGTGCGGGTCATGGCAACGATTGAAAACGCGCCTTCGACACGGCGCAGCGCGTCTTCCATGCGTTCGGGGATGGTGCGCTGCAACGACCGGGCCATCAGGTGAATGATGCATTCACTGTCCGAACTGGATTGAAAGATCGACCCGCGCTCGATCAGCTCGCGGCGCAGGGCCTCGGCGTTGGTGATGTTGCCGTTATGGGCAATCGCCGCGCCACCCATGGCAAATTCGCCAAAGAAGGGCTGCACATCGCGGATTTGCGCCGGACCTTTCGATCCGGCGGTGGAATAGCGCACATGCCCGATGGCCAGCGGCCCGGGCAGGGTTTCCATCAGGCTTTGACGGGTAAAGTTATCGCGCACATAGCCAAAGCGGCGGGCGCTGTTGAAGCCCTGATCGGGGTCATGGCTGACGATGCCGCCAGCCTCTTGTCCGCGATGTTGCAGGGCATGCAGCCCAAGGGCTACGAAATTTGCCGCGTCGGTCAGGCCGATCACGCCAAAGACGCCGCATTCCTCTTTCAGTTTGTCATCATCGAAAGGATGGGCGGGGGGCATATGCTTGGACAAAGGGTGGCTCCGAATCCCGGTATGTCTCGTCGCCCCCTACTTAGTGGCTGAGACAGCGTATGTCACGAAACTATCACACGAAAGTCAGCAGTTGGGTTCAGTGCGTTGACCATCGACACGTTAATAGCGTGACAGCACAACCCCGGCGACAACCAACCCTGCCGCTATCAACCGCGTCAGGGAGACCTCACGCGCGGCCACGCCAAACAGCCCCAGATGGTCGATCACAAGCGCCGCTGCGATCTGGCCAAGGATCAGAACGGCGCTCATCGTCAGAACGCCCAGCACGGTCACGCTTGATAAGCTTGCCCAGACAAGAAACGCCCCCAGAATGCCGCCAGTCAGAAAAATGCGCGGGGCGTGGACCGAATCCAACATCCTGTCGCCATGGCCATACGCAATGCTGACCACCAGAAGCAGGGCAAAGCCCACGCCAAATGACACCGTCGCAGCCCCAATGCTGCTGCCGATATGGCGGCCAAGCGCGGCGTTCAATGGCGACTGGAGGGCAATGGCGGCACCGGCGGTGATCGCCAGCACCACGGCCAACAGGGGGGACGTTTGCATCAGACCTCCGGCGATATAATTAGCATTTAGTTGCCGGTTGTTCCGGTTGTGCCGGTTTCGTCAGGGACCGGCGCGGCGGGTGCATCACAGGCACTGACCAGTTCTTCGTATTGCAAGGTAATCCAGCCCAACGCCTGTTCGGGGTTCCCGTCCTGCACCTTTTCGGTCATCTGACTAAAGACGCGGGCCGAGCGGCTGTCGTCAATCACTGCGATGTTTTGGCTGCTGACCACGGTTTCATAGACGAAATAGGCGATCGCGACCAAAAGGATGCCACGCGCCACCCCGAACAAAAAGCCCAAGCCCTGATCCAGACCGCCCAATGCCGAGCGTTGCACTAGCGACGAGAACAGCGGGGTGATCAGAGACGCCACGATCAAGGCCACGGCAAAGACGGCGGCGAAGGCCCCGATCATCGACAATTCGCAGCTATCGGCGATGAAATCGCCGATCACCGGCACTTCCTTGACCAGTGGCTCGACCTGCGGGGCAAAGATGAAGGCCAGAATACCGGCCACGACCCAGCCCGCAATCGCCAGCGCCTCGCGCACTAGACCGCGCGAATAGGCCAGCAGCGCCGACAAGACGATGACCAGCGCAACAACGCCGTCGATAATGGTGAAACCTTCCATATGTCCCGTCCTGTCCCTTGTGGCGCTTTGTTTACCCTGCGCCGAATACGTCACCCACGAAAGCTGTCAGATCGCCCATGCGCGTCAGTGTCAGCCCACCGTCGCCGCCGGGTTTTCCGCCCGTCGGCACAATGGCTGATGTGAAACCAAGTTTTCGCGCCTCTTTCAACCTGTTTTCGGTCTGGCCCACCGGCCTGAGCGCGCCCGACAGGCTTATTTCACCGAAAACCACGGTTTCCGAGGGCAGGCCGCTGTCCTCGCGCGCACTGAGCAGCGCGGCGGCGACGGCCAGATCGGCGGCGGGTTCGGATATCTTGATGCCACCCGCGACATTCAGATACACATCCATCCCCGCAAAGGGGATGCCGCACCGGGCCTCAAGCACGGCCAAGATCATCGACAGGCGTGCGCTGTCCCAGCCCACGACCGCGCGGCGCGGTTGGCTGTGCGGGGTCGGGGCGACAAGCGCCTGCATTTCCACCAGAACGGGCCTTGTGCCCTCAATGCCGGCAAACACCACCGATCCGGGGGCAGGCGTGCCGCGCCCCGACAAAAACAACTCCGAAGGGTTGGCCACCTCGGCCAGCCCGGCGCCGGTCATTTCGAACACACCGATTTCATCGGCTGGACCAAAGCGGTTCTTTACGCTGCGCAGGATACGAAACTGGTGGCCGCGCTCGCCTTCGAAATAGAGAACGGTATCGACCATATGTTCGACCACGCGGGGGCCTGCGATCTGCCCATCCTTGGTGACATGGCCGACCATCACAACGCTGGCGCCCTTGCGCTTGGCAAAGGTGGTCAGCTCATGCGCGGCGGCGCGCACTTGGCTGACGCTGCCGGGCACACTGTCCACGTTATCGGCCCAGACGGTTTGAATCGAATCGATGATCACCAGATCGGGGGCTTCGGTCTCAAGCGTGGTCAGGATGTCGCGCAGGCTGGTGGCGGTGGCCAATTTTACTGGCGCGTTGGCAAGGCCAAGGCGCTCGGCGCGCATACGCACCTGCGCGCTGGCCTCTTCGCCCGAAATATAGAAGGTCTTCAGCCCGGTCTGCGCGAACCGCGCGGCAGCCTGCAACAGCAAGGTGGATTTGCCGATGCCCGGGTCGCCGCCCACAAGGATCGCGCTGGCTGGGACAAGGCCACCGCCCAGCACCCTGTCCAATTCGTCCATCCCTGAGCAGGTGCGTGGCGGCGGGGTTTCCTTGGCGGACAAATCGGTCAGCGTGATCGGCGTGCCGCGTTTCGCGCCCAAAGATTTCGACGCAGGCCCCGCCGAAAGCGGTGCCTCTTCAACGATGGTGTTCCATTCGCCGCACGCATCGCAACGCCCCGACCATTTCGAGAACGCGGCGCCGCAGGCCGAGCAGGTAAAAGTGTTGAGTTTCGCCATAAACTGCTCTTGCCCGAAGGGAGGCGGGCCGTCAAACCTCTATTCAGCGGCCTTCTTGGGCAGATCGACAACCTTTGGCTTGGCATCGACCACGTCTTCATGGCCAAGCTCCGGCAGGATATCCCGCAGATCGTCGCGCAGGCGATTCAGTTGGCTGACAGCAACGCTTTCTTCCAGATCAACCTCATGCGCCCAATGCTTGAGCTCTTGGCAGACACGTTTGGCTTGATCCAGTCGGGCGTTGAATCCGGCGACTTCTTGCTGGCGTTGGGTCAGGAAGGCGCGGGCCCGCTCGACCCGTTCATCGGAATAGACCTCGGCCAATTCGCGGCTGATATGCGACATCTGGGCGGCCACATCCAAAAGGGCGGGTTCCAGGCTTTGCAGGTCGGGATGATCGCGGAGATAACTAAGCCTCTCGCGCACGGCGTCGAATTCGGACGACATCCGAAACACCCCGTCACGGTCGCTGGAATGGGCCAGGGCATAGGCGCGGGCCACATCATGCATGCTGATTTCGAACCGCCGATGCGAGGTTTCCAGCCGCATGATCCGCGCGTTGCTTGGCAGGTAAAAGCACAGCAAAACAGCCAGCACCGTCACACCGATCTGCGCGATCTGTCCGGCATTATCATATGGCACGCCATTGAATGAGGCGCGCAATTCAAGCCAAGGGGCTGCGCCGACGGCGGCCATCAGCGTCAGCCCGACAAGAGTTACTGCGGCAACGAAAAAAACAAGAACCGCAAGGCGCTGTGCAAGCTGCGCGAGCAGTTCGAAAAAAGGTTTCAATTGGCTTTGCACGACTTCCCCCAGAAAGTTGATACAAACCACTATAGGCAGTTTATTGCCGATTGGGGAGTGTTAACTAAGGGTTGCGCCGTAAACTTTGCGTCAAGTCAGGGTTTACCGAAAGAATCTGGTGCTTTTGTTGCTGATCCGTCGACAATCGCCGCGTTTTGACGGCGCTTCTCTGTCAAATAGCCGATTCCCATCGAGGCAAGGATGCAGCCGGTGAACAGATACAGGCCCCATGCCACCTCAATCCGGCCCAAGCCGATGCCTTTGATCACGGTGATATAAACCGCGATCAGGAATATATCGGCCATGGCCAGTTTCCCAAGCACATGAAGCACCGGCAGAACCTTGCGGCGCATCAGGCCGAAATGGATCAGCGCAAGGCCAATGGTTTTCAGGTAGGGTGCGAAAAGCGCGAAGGCCGTAACGATTAGCGCCAGCACCACATCGGTGCCCCACAGGCTTTGCAGCCCGGAAATCACGCTGATCTCGCTTAGGCCAAAAAGCGGCAGGTCGATCCCCGCGCGCATCAGCGGCGCGAACCAGGCGACGGGGTAAAGGATCAACAAACCAAGGTTTACGTATTTCAACATCAGCTTGGTTTATCGGGTTTTTTGAGGTTCGCAAACCTTTGGGCATCGCGCAAAAATCTTCGAAGATTTTTGCCAAGCCGTTTCGAAACGGCTTGCACCGCAGCTATCGCACCGCCTCGATCGGGCCCTCAGCGCGGCCATGGATGAACTGGTCAAGGTAGGGATCGCCGGAATTGTCCATCTCGGCCACTGGCCCCGTCCACTGGATCACGCCGTCATGCAGCATCGCCACATTGTCGGCAATCGCGCGCACCGATGTCATGTCATGGGTGATGGTCATGGCCGTAGCGCCCATTTCCTCGACAATTTCGCGGATCAGGTCGTTGATGACGCCCGACATGATCGGATCAAGCCCGGTGGTCGGCTCGTCGAAAAAGATGATCTCGGGCTCGGCGGCGATAGCGCGGGCAAGGCCCACGCGCTTTTGCATCCCGCCTGACAGTTCGGCTGGGAATTTATCGGCCTGCTCGGGCGTCAGGCCGACGCGGCGCAGCTTTTCGATGGCAATCTCACGCGCCTCGTCCTTGGGCCGTTTGAGCGAGCCGCGCAGCAGGCGGAACGCCACGTTTTGCCACACCGGCAGGCTATCGAACAAAGCGCCGCCCTGAAACAACATCCCGAACCGCGCCAGAAACGCATCACGGTCGCCTTTGGTCACGTCCTTGCCGTCCAACAAAATCTCGCCCGCGTCATGCCGGATCAGCCCAAGCACGCATTTCAATGCCACCGATTTCCCGGTGCCCGAGCCGCCGATGATCACCATCGACGTTCCGGTGGGAATGGTCAGGTCGACCCCGCGCAGCACCTTGTTGGTGCCAAATGCTTTATGAACGCCTCGCAGCTCTATCATGCCGAGACAAACAATTCTGTCAGAAGGTAGTTCGAGGCAAGGATCAGCACACTGGCCGCCACCACGGCGGATTCGGTCG
>DATFJQ010000259.1:0-6545 GCA_035269125.1 Roseovarius sp. | reverse complement strand
AGGGCATCACCCGGGCCATGCTGATCTACAAGATATTCCGCGCCGAGGAATGGCAGGCGCTGCGCGAGACCGGCGAGACCCGGGGCGCGCCGGTGGACCTGGCCGATGGGTATATCCATTTCTCGACCGCCGAACAGGCCGCCGAGACCGCCGCCAAGCATTTCGCGGGCGCAGATGGGTTGATGCTGGTGGCCGTGGACACCGACAGGCTGGGCGACGCGCTGAAATGGGAACCGTCGCGCGGGGGCGCTCTATTTCCGCACCTGTTCCGTGATTTGCGGCTGGAGGATGTGCATTGGGCGCAGCCGCTGCCGCTGGTCGATGGCGCGCATCAGTTTCCGGCGGGCCTGTCATGAGCGGGCTTGAACGGCTAGGGCTGGCCGCGCTGCACCGGCTGGAGCCTGAAACCGCGCACAAGGCGGCAATGATGGCGCTGCGCAGCGGGCTGACGCCCCTGCCCGGCCTTGTCACATCCGACAGGTTGCGCAGCACGGTGGCGGGGTTGACCCTGCCCAATCCGGTGGGGTTGGCCGCAGGGTTTGACAAGAATGCGCAGGCGCTTGCGCCGCTGAGCCGTGCGGGCTTTGGCTTTGTCGAAGTGGGGGCCGTCACACCGCGACCACAGCCCGGAAATCCGCGCCCGCGCCTGTTTCGGCTGGCCGAAGATCGCGCGGTGATCAACCGCTTTGGCTTTAACAACGACGGGATGGAGGTTGTGGCCGCGCGGCTGGCCAACCGCCCGAAAGATGCGGTGATCGGCCTGAACCTTGGCGCCAACAAAGACAGCGCCGACCGGGCCGAGGATTTCGCCCGCGTGCTGGCCCATTGCGGGCGCTATCTGGATTTCGCGACGGTCAATGTATCCAGCCCCAACACCGAAAAACTGCGCGACCTGCAAGGCGCCGAGGCGCTGGCGCAATTGCTGAACGGCGTGATGGAGGCCCGCGACTGGCTGCCCGATCCGATCCCGGTCTTCCTGAAAATCGCGCCGGATCTGAGTGACGCGGAGCTGTCGGAAATTGCCGATGTGGCGCGGGCATCGGGCCTGTCCGGCATCATCGCCACCAACACCACGCTGGACCGCGAGGGGCTGCACGGGCCGCATGCGCAGGAAAAGGGTGGGATGTCAGGCGCGCCGCTGTTCGAGAAATCGACACGGGTGCTGGCGCGGCTGTCGCAATTGACGGCGGGTGACATGCCGCTGATCGGTGTGGGTGGCGTGGCGAGTGCCGAACAAGCCTACGCCAAGATCCGCGCCGGCGCGAGCGCGGTGCAGCTCTATTCTTCGCTGGTCTATGACGGGCTGTCGCTGGTGGCGCGCATTGCGCAGGGGCTGGACGATCTGCTGGCCCGTGACGGGTTTGCAAATGTGGCCGACGCGGTCGGCACGGGACGGGAGGCATGGCTGTGATCACCATTTGGCATAATCCGCGATGCAGCAAATCCCGTCAGGCGCTTGCGCTGCTGGAAGAGCGCAGCGCGACGATCACGATACGCCGGTATCTGGACGATGCGCCAAGCGTGGACGAACTGCGCCTGACACGCGACACGCTGGGCCTGCGCGCCATTGACATGATGCGCCCCGGCGAGGCCGTGTTCAAAGAGCTTAGCCTGTCGAAAACCGATGATGACGAGGTGCTGATCGCGGCCATGGCCAAGCACCCCAAGCTGATCGAGCGGCCCATCGTCTTTGCCAATGGCCGCGCGGTGATCGGGCGACCACCCGAGCGGGTGCTAGAAATCGTCTAGAGGCTTTGCGCTGCGGGTGTGCTGGCCTAAATTGGCGCATAACGCCCAACAACAGGGACTGGCACGACAATGGCAGGCGACACGGCACAAACCCCGCAGAAACGCGGCCCTTGGGCATGGATCGACGCTGTGGTGTTCGATCTGGCGCGGCAGATGCGCTGGACCTTCCTGCCGCCGCTGATGGTCTATTTCGCCGCCGGATTTTCCGGGCTGACCGGAATTGTGGGCACGTTTTTCGTCAAGGAATACCTTGATCTGTCCGCCGCCTATCTGGCCGGTCTGGCGTTTTGGGCCGGGCTGCCTTGGGCGCTGAAAATGCCGTTGGGGCATTTGGTGGACATCATCTGGCGCTGGAAATGGCTGTTGGTTTATCTGGGCGCGGGGCTGATCGGGCTCAGCATGATCATCATGTATCTGGTCATCACCCAGACCGAGATGATGAACGCGATCATGCCGATCAACGCGTGGTACATCACCTCGTTCCTACTTAGCCCCTGCGGGCTGGTGATCCAAGACGCGGTGGCCGATGCTATGTCGGTCGAGGCGGTGCCACGGGTGGACGCGGCGGGCGATCCGATTGACGAAGAGCAATCGCGCGCGCTGCATGTCACCATGCAGACGCTGGGGCGGTTTGCGCTGATTTCCGGCACGGTGGCGGTGGCGGCAATGAATATCTGGATGTTTCGCGGCATCGAGGCGATGGATGCCGCCGCCAAGGCCGATATCTATGCCACGATCTATCTGCTGGCCCTGTCCATTCCGCTGGTGTCGGTCAGCGGCGTGCTGCTGGCCGGTGTGCAGAAATACCGCGCCCGGCACAACATGCTGCGCAAGGGGCTGACAGCGGCCGAGGCCGATGCCCTGTTTGAACGTCCCGACGAGGACACCAAGCCAAACCCATGGTATTTCATCGGCGGTGGGGCCTTTGTGGCGCTGACACTGGCGGTGGGCTTGGGGCAAGTGCCCTACGCACAAGAGATTGTCTTTGCCGGGTCAATGGCCATTGTGCTGCTGCTGATGCGCCAGTTGATCGCGGTGCTGACACCCGCGCAGGCGCGGGCGCTGATTGGCACGGCGACGATCATTTTCATGTTCCGCGCGGTGCCGCGGCCCGGCGACGGGATCACGTGGTTCAACATCGACGTTCTGGGATTTGATCAGCAATTCCTGTCGGTCCTGTCGCTTATCACCTCGGTGCTGACGCTGGTGGGCATCGTGGTGCTGCGCCCGATGATGGCCAACCGCCCGATCGTTTGGATCGTGGCGATGCTGACCATCGCGGGCGGTGTGCTGACCCTGCCCAATATCGGGCTGTATTACGGGATACAGGATATCACCGCGCCGCTGACTGGCGGTGTGGTGGATGCCCGCTTCATCGCCATTCTGGATACGGCGGTGGAATCGCCGCTTGGACAGGTGGCGATGATCCCGATGCTGGCTTGGATCGCCCGCAATGCGCCCAATGACCTGAAGGCCACGTTCTTTGCGGTCATGGCCTCGTTCACAAATCTGGCGCTGTCAGCCTCCAGCCTGACGACCAAATACCTCAATCAGGTGTTCACCGTGACGCGCGACGTCACCGATCCCGAGACCGGCGCGGTGACAGTGCCTGCGGATTATTCGGAATTGGGCATGCTGTTGATCGTGGTCACGGCGATCACGGTGGGAATCCCGTTGCTGGTGATCTGGATGGTGCAGAATTCGCCCCTGCGCACGACAGACTGAGCGTTTCCAAAAGGTGCGGCTACGCCGCGCATAATGGTATGTGCGAGGGGCGCTGCCCCTCGCGCTCCCCGGGATATTTTTAAACAAAAGAAGGGGGCTGCGCCGCGCGTTCCAGCGCGGGGTAGCGCGTGGCCAATGTGGCAGCACGAGCGACAAAGCTGATAAGCAGGGCCGCCCAGAGCCCGTGATTGCCCATCCACGGCACCAGCATCGCCGCAGCGGCGGCATAGGTGGCAAGACTGAGCGCCATCATGTTGCGCATATCGCGGGTGCGGGTGGCGCCGATGAATATCCCATCCAGCATATACGACGCCAACCCCAGCACAGGCGCGGCCACCATCCACGGCAGATAGGTGCGCGCGGCGCTTTGCACTGCGGGTACCTTAGCCATCGTGTCGATGATCCACGGGCCAAGCGTGGCAAAACCGGCGGCAAGGATAATCACGCTGATCAGCCCCCATTGGGTGCTGACCACCGCGGCGCGGCGCAATTGGCCGGGCGCATGGCGGCCCATGGCATAGCCCACAAGAGCCTCGGCTGCGAAGGCAAATCCATCCAGCGCATACGCCGTGATTTGCAGGAACTGAAGCAGCACCTGATTGGCCGCCAATGTCACATCCCCGAAATCGGCCCCCAGAAAAAGGAACGACACGAAGATTCCTTGCAGCATCAACGAGCGCAACAGGATATCGGTATTGACCTGCGCCATGCGTTTCAGCGCGGGCGGGTCGAACACGCGCGGCCAGTCGCGCCACGCGGGCACCTTAAAGGCATCGCGGCACAGCCAAAGCCCAAGCGCCAGCCCACCCCATTCGGCGATGAAGGTGGCCAGCGCCACACCTTCGACGCCCCAGCCAAGCCCCAGCACGAACCAAAGGTCCAGCACGATATTTACGGTGTTCATCACCAGTTGCACCAGCAGCACCGCGCGCGTGCGCTCAAGCGCGATCAGCCAGCCGGTGACGCCATAAAGCGCGATGATGGCCGGGGCGCTGAAAATCCGGATCGACATGTAATCTTGGGCCAGCGACTCGACCTGTTCACTGGCCGGGGCCAACAGAAAGGCCCCGGCGAACAGCGGCACTTGCAGCGCGATCACCAACACGCCACCCACCAGCGCGATCATCAGCGCGCGGGTCAGCAGCGCCGCCACCTCGCCGTGCCGTCCGGCGCCATGGGCCTGACTGGTCAGGCCAGTGGTGCCCATGCGCAGAAAACCGAACACCCAATAGACAGCCGACAGGATAACCGCGCCGATGCCCACGGCCCCGATGGGCGCGGCCTGCCCCAACTGCCCCACAACACCGGTATCCACCGCGCCCAGAATGGGCACGGTGATATTGGCCAGCACAATCGGCAGGGCGATGTTCAGGACGCGCTTGTGCGTGATCTCTTGCGCGCCGGTCCCGGCCTCAGCCATCGCTGGCGCGCGGCATCAGGAAATGGCCCGAAGCCTGCGCAAAGGGGCGCGCGCGGTTGTCTTGCCATGCCTCGACCTTGACCGAGGCATAGCGCCGCCCCGAGCGCGCCACATGCGCACGGGCATAGGCATCGCGCGGCAAGCCTGAGCGCAGGTAATCAACGGTAAAATCAATCGTCTTGGGCAGGCGCGGCAGGTTGCCCTTGGCCAGTTCGTCAGGATCAAGCGCGCCGCTTTCGATGCGGTCCCACAGCATCGCCCAGCTGAGCCCGATGATCGCCGTCACCTCCAGAAACGCCGCCGTCGCGCCGCCATGCAGCGCGGGCAGCAACGGGTTGCCGATCAACCGATCCTGAAACGGCATCACCGCCGTCAATTCATCACCACGGCGATCAAATTCAATGCCCAAAAACTGAATATAGGGCACACCTTGGATCAGGGCATTCAGCGCGGCATCGCGGCGCTGTTTGACCACTTGCACGGGCTCTGGACGGGGGCGCGCCATTATTTCGCCTCGACTGTGAATGTTCCGGTGGCGGTGGCCACCGGGCGAGTTTCATCATCATCCATGGCGCGGGCGCGCACAAAGGCCACCGAGCGGGTGATATGGTAGCATTCGGCGCGGGTGCGGATGGTCTGGCCGGGGGTCGCGGGGCGCATATAGTCAATGCGTAGGTCAATGGTGGCCGTGGACCCTGGATTCTTGGGGTGACTCATCGCCGCCGCCCCACAGCAGGTATCCATCAAGGCCGAGACCGCGCCGCCATGGATCACGCCGGTTTCCGGATCCCCGATAAAACGCGTGTCATAGGGCATGGTGATCTCGGCGGTGCCCTCGCCGATCTCTGTCAACTCCATGCCCAAGGCTTGGGAATGTGGAATTGCGCCGATGAACTGCTCTGCGATCTTGGTTTTATCAACGCTCATGCAAAAACCCGATTGGAAATTCTGGTGTCCACCCCTTATGGGCCTGAATGGCGCGCCGCTGCAAGGGTGGCGGTTGCCCTTGTCGAAACGTGGGTCTACGTTGCAACCGAGGAGCGTTTGCCGATGTCTGAACCCCGCCTGTCCTTCAAGGAAATGTGCGCCACCTTCGACGTGACGCCACGCACCTTGCGGTATTACGAGTATATCGAATTGATCAACCCCGAGCGCGAAGGCCGATCGCGGTTTTACGGCCCCAAGGAAATCGCCCGGATGACCCTGATCTTGCGCGGCCGCAAGTTTGGCTTTGCGCTTGAGGAAATCCGGCAATGGCTGCTGATCTACGAACATGAAGGCACCGAGGCGCAGATGCGCGCTTGGATTGATCTGGCCGACCGGCAGCTTGTGGAATTGGCCGAGCAAAAGACCCAGCTGGAACAGACCATGCAGGAACTTCTGGCATTGCGCGACGAAACCATCGCAAGCCTGTCGTGACCCGATAAAGCCGCGCGCGTGATATAAAATTGCACGGTCTGGCGGGTGACCTTTGTTGATCTTACGTCAACCCAAAAGTGACGTGACGTAGCTATTACGTCAACGTGATCTCCTGTTGTATCAAATCGTCATACCATCCAGCTATGCCGTAATCGAAACCGTTTTGGACCTTTTCAATGACCAGCGAAACCATGATGACGATCCGGCAAATGTGCGATGCCTTCGACGTCAC
>DATFJQ010000258.1:0-8789 GCA_035269125.1 Roseovarius sp. | reverse complement strand
GCACATCCTCAAGATCAATCGTCAGGTTCTCGGTCACACCCACAAAAACCGGCACGGCCCCAACACTGGCAATCGCGCCGGGAACCGGGGCCAGCGTGAACGCATTGGTCAGCACCCGGTCGCCGGGCTGCACACCCACAGCACGCAGAGCTGTCGCCATGGCATACCCGCCCGAGGCGACGGCCAACGTATATTTGGCGCCTGTATACGTGGCGAACTCACGCTCCAACAGACCGACCTCGCCCACTTCGTCGCCGACAAGATTATAGCGATGCAACCGACCGCTGCGCATCACCTCAAGCGCCGCCGCGATCCCGTCTTCCGGGATCGGCTCTTGCTGGGTAAAACTGCCTTTGAACACTTCGCTCATGGTTTTGTTTTGCGGCGCAAGGCGCAGGCGGTCAATCCCCTCCCTGCGGTTCGCTGTCCTGATTTAACAAAACACGAAGGTGACTTGCAGGCTTTCACAATAGCCTCAGCCGATCAACCCCCGCACCACAGCCTGCAATTCACCGTAATGCCCGATAATTGCCTCGGGCTTCAGCGCGGCCACGCCCTGCCCGTCTGGTCCAAAGGTCACCAGAACCGATGGCACCCCGGCGGCGCGGCTGGTTTCACGGTCGGTCACGGTATCGCCCACCAAAAGGCATTGCGCCGGATCGCCGCCCGCGCGCCGCACCGCCTCGCGCAGCGGCTCGGGGTCGGGTTTGCGCACAGGCAAGGTATCGGCCCCGATCATCGCGCCGAATGCATCCAGAACGCCCAGACGGCTTAGCAAAAGATGCGCCAGCTTTTCCGGCTTGTTTGTGCAGATCGCCACCTTGTAGCCAGCCGTTCGCAACTCCTCGACCGCGTCCATTGCGCCGGGGTAAAGCCGCGTATGCGTGTCGATTGCGTCTTCGTAGGCCTGCAACAAAAGCGGGTATTGTTGTTCAATATCCCTCTTTGCATCATGCCCCAGCCGTTGAAACCCAAGCTCCAGCATCGCCCGGCCGCCGCGAAACGCCGTGGCCGCATCCGTGATCGGGTCTAGAAGGTCGCCAGCCCCAAAGGCGCGGAAACACACATTGGCCGCCGCGATCAAATCCGCGCTTGTATCCGCCAATGTGCCATCCAGATCGAAAACCACTGTCCGCATATCGCCCGCCTGTTCTTTGCCGTGCGCGTTAAATCGCGCATGGCTGACATATATCGTAATCCAGTTTGATCCAGCGCAGGCTTGCGCCCCAATGGCAACCAGATAAAACAGCGCTCGTAAGAGGTATAGGGAAATCCGATGAGCACAGCATTGATCATCTTGGCCGCCGGTCAGGGCACACGCATGAATTCAGAGCTTCCCAAGGTTCTGCATCATGTTGCCGGCGCGCCGATGTTGGTGCATGCGATGAAATCGGGCGCGGCGCTTGATCCAGACCGCACTGTGATCGTCGCGGGCCATGGCTCTGAGGCTGTCAGCAAGGCGTCGCATGCCTATGACGAGACAGTTCAGGTGGCCATCCAGTCCGAACAGAACGGCACGGCCCATGCCGTCGCCCAAGCCGCCCCCCTACTTGAGGGCTACGAGGGCGACGCCATCGTATTGTATGGCGACACCCCGTTTATCCAGCCTGAAACGCTGACCCGTATGGCGCAGGCCCGCGCACATCACGATCTTGTCGTTCTTGGCTTTGAGGCGGCAGATCCCGGGCGTTATGGGCGCTTGAAGATGTCCGAGGAAAGCCTTGACTCAATTATCGAATTTAAAGATGCGGATGAGGCGACCCGGGCCATTACCTTTTGCAATTCCGGGGTGCTCTGCGTGGCGGCCCCTCTTTTGTTCGATCTGATTTCACAGGTTGGCAACGACAATGCCAGCGCAGAATATTACCTGACCGATATCATCGCGCTGGCGCGGGCTCGCGGCCTCTCGGCCACGGCAATCGCCTGCGACGAATCCGAGACGATGGGCATCAATTCACGCGCCGAACTGGCCAGCGCCGAGGCCGCGTTCCAAGCCCGCAAACGCGACGAGCTATTAGCCGACGGTGTGACACTGACCGCCCCCGACACCGTGTATCTGGCCCATGACACGGTGATCGGCCGTGACACCGTGATTGAACCGCATGTGGTGTTCGGCCCCGGCGTGACCGTGGAATCCGGCGCGCAGATCCGGGCGTTTTCGCATTTGGAAGGTTGCCATGTGTCACGCGGCGCTGTCGTCGGCCCCTATGCCCGCTTGCGTCCGGGCGCGGAACTGGCCGAAGACACTCGGGTTGGCAATTTCGTGGAAATCAAAAACGCCGTTCTTGATGCCGGCACCAAAGTCAATCACCTCAGCTACATTGGCGATGCTCAGGTGGGCGGGCACAGCAACATCGGGGCAGGCACGATCACCTGCAACTATGATGGGGTGATGAAACACCACACGACAATCGGCCAAAACGTATTCATCGGCTCCAACACGATGCTGGTGGCCCCGGTCACAATCGGCGATGATGCGATGACCGGGTCGGGATCGGTGATCACCCAAAATGTGCCCGCAGGCGATTTGGCGCTGGCGCGTAGCAAACAGACAAATAAGCCAGGCATGGCCCGCAAATTGTTCGATATCTTAAAGAGTAAACGCGATAAATCCGATAAAGGGGCATCATAATGTGCGGTATTGTAGGTATTCTTGGGCAGCATGAGGTTGCCCCCACACTGGTCGAAGCCCTGCGGCGGCTGGAATATCGCGGTTATGACAGCGCCGGGATCGCCACGCTGAACAAGGGCGTTCTGGACCGGCGGCGCGCGGTTGGAAAACTGATCAACCTGTCAGATTTGCTGGTGCACGATCCGCTGGCCGGAAAGGTCGGCATCGGGCATACCCGGTGGGCCACACATGGCGCGCCCAACCTTGCCAACACCCACCCGCACCGGGCCGGGCCTGTGGCCGTGGTTCATAACGGCATCATCGAGAATTACCGCGCGTTACGCGCGGAACTTGCGGATCAGGGCATCGGCCATGAAACCGATACAGACACCGAAACCGTCGCGCTGCTGGCGCAGCTTTATCTTGGCCAAGGCCTGACCCCGGTCGAGGCCGCGCGCCGCACTATTGACCGGCTTGAAGGGGCGTATGCGCTTTTGTTCCTGTTCGACGGTGAACCCGATTTGCTGGTGGCCGCGCGCAAGGGCAGCCCTTTGGCCATCGGCCACGGCGTCGACGAGATGTTCGTGGGCTCGGACGCCATCGCCCTTGCGCCGATGACAGATCGTGTGACCTATCTGGAAGAAGGCGATATCGCCGTCGTTACCCGGTCGGGTGCCAGCATTACAGACGCGGGTGGCCAAAGCGTTGATCGCCCAATCAAGACGATCCGCCTTGGAAACACCCGCGTCGACAAGGCCGGGCACAAGCATTTCATGGCAAAAGAGATTGCCGAACAGCCCACCGTGATCGCAGATGCGCTGTCGCATTATGTCTCGACAGATGGACGAACGGTCACCCTTCCGGGCGGGGATTTGGATTTCAATACATTCGACCGCCTGACACTGGTGGCCTGCGGCACTGCCTACTATGCCTGCCTGACCGCGAAATACTGGTTTGAACAACTGGCGCGCCTGCCCGTCGAGGTCGATATTGCGTCCGAATTCCGCTATCGCGAGCCCCCGCTCAGCCCGCAAAGCGCTGCGGTCTTCGTCAGCCAATCGGGCGAAACCGCTGATACGCTGGCGGCATTACGCTATTGTTCGGGCAAGGTGGATACGATCCTGTCGGTGGTCAATGTTGATGAAAGCTCAATCGCGCGCGAAAGCGATTTGGCCTTGCCGATCCATGCCGGGGCCGAAATCGGCGTTGCCTCGACCAAGGCGTTCACCTGTCAATTGACCGTTTTGCTGTTGCTGGCGTTAAAAGCCGCCAAGGATCGGGGCACATTGAGCGAGGACGCGGTCGAGGACTTGCTTGCCAAACTGCGTGGCCTGCCGTCAGCGATCAACACCGCGCTGGAACTTGACGAGGTGTTCGCGCAAATATCGCGGCGCCTGTCCGAGGCGGATGACGCCTTGTTTCTGGGCCGCGGCCTAATGTATCCACTGGCCCTAGAAGGCGCGCTTAAGCTAAAGGAAATCAGCTACATACATGCCGAAGCTTATGCATCAGGCGAACTCAAACACGGCCCAATCGCCCTGATTGACAAGAAGATGCCCGTCGTGGTTTTCGCCCCGCGCGATGCGCTGTTTCACAAGACGGTTTCCAACATGCAAGAGGTCATGGCCCGTGGCGGTAAGGTGGTTTTGGTCACCGATTACACTGGCGCGGCCGATGCCGACGACGACGTCTGGCGAATGGCTGTCATGCCCGAGATCGACGCAGTATTGGCGCCGATCCTCTATGCCATTCCGGCGCAATTGCTTGCCTATCACACGGCGGTCGCCAAAGGGACGGATGTGGACCAACCCCGCAATCTGGCAAAATCGGTGACGGTGGAATAATCGCTGCCGCGCCCCGCCAATACGCGGGGCCGGACACTCCACACCGCCATTCAGTCGGGCAGGCGAAACACCCGCAATTCGGGCAGGCCGGTCAGATCGGCTTCGATCAAGCGCATCGCAGCCAGTGAGATTTGGCTGCCTGCGCCCGGCGATGCATCAAGCGGGATCAAATCCACCACAACAGATGTCCCCTTTTCAGGATAATCGACACGGCCCTTGCCCGCCCGATCGGCCAACGGCGTCTTGATCCAAAATCCCGGCTGGGTCGGGGCCCCAAGCGAGGCAATCGTCACACCAAGGTCAACCGCGCCGCCTGTGGTTTGCGCAGCGGCCACGGCCTCGGCCCTTTGCGATTCGGTGCTGGTATCAAAGCCTTCGGCGGTGCGCGCCGCCGAGACCGGGACAGGTGAGGTTTCTAGCGGGTCACTACGTTCTGCGGCCACCGCGTCTGGCGATGCGTTCGCGGCGGGTTTGGTTCGTGCGCCGGATGCGTCTGGGCCAAAAAGTCCCTCCACCTGCGCACAGCCAGCCAACGAGATACCCAAAGTGACACTTACAATCCAGTTTTTCATGGTTCAATCATACCCAGCCATCGGCCCACCTTCAATCGACAACATCAGCCTTGCCCCATACCCCGCAACGCCTTAGGTATTTCGGTATGACTGCACCACTGATCGACCCATTCCAGCGCGCTATTTCTTATTTGCGCGTCTCCGTGACCGACCGTTGCGATTTCCGCTGCGTTTATTGCATGTCGGAAAACATGACCTTTCTCCCCAAGAAAGAGCTTCTGACGCTAGAGGAACTTGACCGCATGTGTTCCACCTTCGTGCGGCTTGGCGTGGAAAAACTGCGCATCACCGGCGGCGAGCCTTTGGTGCGCAAGGGAATCATGACATTTTTCAACGCCATGTCCCGGCACCTTGAGGCTGGAACGCTGAAGGAACTGACGCTGACCACTAATGGCAGTCAGCTAGAGCGTTTTGCCGACGATTTGTATGCGGCAGGCGTGCGGCGGGTGAACATCTCGCTCGACACGTTGGACGAACAAAAATTCGCCGACATCACCCGCTGGGGCCGTCTACCGCAGGTGATCAAAGGGATCGACGCGGCGCAGCGCGCCGGGCTACGGGTCAAGATCAATACCGTTGCTTTGAAAGACTTCAACGAGGATGAGCTGTTCACACTGGTCGAATGGTGCAAATCACGCGACATGGACCTGACCTTTATCGAAGTGATGCCGATGGGCGATATCGGCAACGAGGATCGGCTGGACCAATATTGGAAACTCAGCGATTTGCGCAAAGACCTTGCCCAGCAATACACCCTGACCGAGCTCAGCGAACGCACCGGCGGGCCGGCGCGTTACGTGCAGTTGGAAGAAACTGGGCAGAAAATCGGCTTTATCACGCCGCTGACGCATAATTTCTGTGAAAGCTGCAACCGTGTGCGGTTGACCTGCACCGGTGAGCTGTATCTTTGCCTTGGCCAAGAAGACATGGCCGACCTGCGCGCGCCATTGCGCAACAATCCAAATGACGACGCCCCACTGGAAGAGGCTATTCGCCACGCGATCACCCTGAAACCGAAGGGCCACGATTTTGACTATTCGCGGCAAACCGTGGACGGGCGCGTTTCGCGCCACATGAGCCACACAGGCGGCTGAGCGGCGCATGGGCCGACGCCCTTTGCCCCTGCGGCTTTATACGGTCGCGGCCAATTTGCTGGCTCCGGTGGTGTTCAACCGAGTCAAGGTCAAGATGCGCGCCCAAGGCACGCCGCCAGCGCGCTATCGCGAGCGTATGGGCCATGCCACGCAGCCCCGGCGCGACGGGCCTTTGGTCTGGTTTCATGCCGCCAGCGTCGGCGAAAGCCTGTCGGTGCTGCGCCTGATTGGCCACATGGCACAAGCGCATGACGATTGGCATTTTCTGATCACCTCGGGCACGGCGACCTCGGGTAAGGTGCTGGCCGACCGGCTGCCGCCACGCTGCACCCATCAGTTTGCCCCGCTGGACAGTGGCCGCGCGGTGGCGCGGTTTCTGGTCCATTGGCGGCCCGATCTTGCCGTGTTCGTCGAAAGTGAATTTTGGCCACAGATGTTGACCAAAACCCACGCAAGCGGCGCGCGTATGGCCCTGCTGAATGCGCGTATTTCCGACACATCAGCCCGCAACTGGACACGCTTTGCCACCACCGCGCGCCACCTTTTGGGCGTGTTTTCCCTGATCCATTGTCAGGACAAACGGACCGAGGCACACCTTCGAGCCTTAGGGCTGGATCACGCGCAGGTCGGCCAAAACCTGAAATCGTTGTCCGGCCCCCTGCCCGTTGACAGCGCGGCCTTACAGACGATGCAGGCCGCATTGGGTGACCGCCCGGTTTGGGTGGCCAGTTCCACCCATCCCGGCGAGGATGACATCATGCTGGCCGCGCATCAAAGGCTTTTGGCCGATCATCCTGATCTGTTGTTGATCCTCGTGCCACGCCATCCCGAACGCGCGGGCCAAATCAAGACGCTGATCACACAAACCGGGCTAAGCCATGCGCAGCGATCAACCGGGGCGATGCCCGGCGCGGGCGATCAGGTGTATCTGGCCGATACCTTGGGTGAAACCGGGCTTTGGTATGCGCTGTCGCCGATCACCTGCCTGTGCGGCTCTTTCGTGCCAGTGGGCGGGCATAACCCGTATGAGCCCGCACATGCAGGCTCAGCGCTGGTGCATGGGCCGCTTTACGCCAATTTCGCCGACACATATTCCGAGCTGGACACAGCCCACGCCAGCACCCAAGTGCAAGACGCGGCCGAACTGGCCGATGCCGTAACTCATTGGCTGGACAAGCCGCCCGCCTTACAAGACGCGCGCGACCGTGCGGCGCGCTTTGCCGCCGCGCAAGAAGACGCGCTGGACGCGCTGGCGCTGGACCTTTCGGCGCTGGTCGATCCGGTGTAAGAGCGCGCAAACCCCGTTCAGCCAAGGCCGCCGCCATGCCCCATCCCGCCGCCGAAATTGATGTTATCGCCCCAAATTTCAAATCCCGCATGTCGGGCGTGACTTCGACCGTGTTTCGGTTGGTGCCGATACAGGCGCGCGGGATGGCGGTGGCAACCTGCGGGCCGAATATTCCAGACGATATCCAGCAAATTCCGCCAGCCTGCCTGCCAACACTCAGCCGCCGCCGCCGCGTGTGGCACGCGCGGCGCAACAACGAAATGCTGGCCGGGATCGCGCTGAAATACCTGTTGCGCAAAGATCTCAAGCTGATGTTCACCTCGGCGGCGCAACGTGATCACAAGGCGCTGACCAAGTGGATGATCCGGCGCATGGACAAGGTGGTGGCGACGTCAGCGAAATCCGCCTCATTCCTAGAGGGGCCGGCGCAGGTGATCCACCACGGCATCGACGTGGGGCGCTTTGCCCCCGTGGCCTACAAGGCGGCGCTACGCGCCGAACTGGGCCTGCCGCAAGATAAGGTTCTGGTGGGCTGTTTCGGACGCATCCGCCCGCAAAAAGGCAACGACCTGTTCACCGACATGATGCTGCGGCTTTTGCCCGACCGCCCCGATGCTGTGGCGGTGATGATGGGCGGCGTGACCGACCAGTTCCGCGAATTTCATCAAGGGCTGGTCGACAAGGTTGCCGCCGCCGGATTGCAGGATCGGTTCCTGTTCCTGCCCGAAGACCCGCATTGGGACGTGTCGCGCTGGTTCAAGGCGCTGGACCTATATATCGCGCCGCAACGATGGGAAGGGTTCGGCCTGACCCCGCTTGAGGCGATGGCCTGCGGCAGCCCAGTGGTGGCGACCCGCGTCGGCGCGTTCGAGGAACTGGTGCAAGACGGCCAGACCGGCACACTGGTCGATGTCGAGGATCTGGACGCGATGACAGAGGCCACCGCCCGCCTGCTGGACGACGCCGCCCTGCGCGCCGAATGGTCACGCAACGCGCGTGCCCACGCCGCCGACCATTGCCGGATCGAACAAGAGGCCGAAGCACTATGCGCGATTTACCGGGGCCTGCTGGACGCGGTGTAAGAGCGGCGGGGCCGGACTAAGCTGAGCCTGTTTGCCCAATGCGCGAAACAGCGGTCGCAGGGGGCCGCGCATCGCCCGACCTTTGCCGCAGCCCCCCTCAGCCCAAGGGCATCCGCTGTTCGACGATTCCGGCCCACCAGCTGCACCCGGCGGGAATGGCATCGTCGTTGAAATTGTAATCGGGGTTGTGCACCATCGCCGTGTCGCCATTTCCGACAAGGATATAAGCGCCGGGGCGCTCTTCCAGCATAAAGGCGAAATCCTCTCCGCCCATAACCAAGGGCGCGTCGGCGCATTG
>DATFJQ010000257.1:0-2482 GCA_035269125.1 Roseovarius sp. | reverse complement strand
CGGGTCAGCTTGTGATTCCAAAGAAAACTAACCAGCGCCAAGAATCTCTATGGACGTTTCTACGATGTGTATGGGTGGGTTTATAACAGTTTATAACTTTTTGTTCGACAAATCGACGATGTTGAAATTTTTGTAAATTATTGTAATTTATAAAAGTTTTGGCGATCCCGGAAGGACTCGAACCCTCAACCTGCTGATTAGAAGTCAGCTGCTCTATCCAGTTGAGCTACGGGACCGCTTGCGCTTTCGTTTACCCGCCACGGTGATCAAGATCAAAGGCAAATCCTGCAAAAAATACGCAGCCCGTATTCCAGCCGCTTGTCACTCTAAGCATTGTCTGGTGTCAGTATGGCAGGTGCGACTCATATCGAGGCACCGGCAGACCAAAGGACGGAGCCACATGAAATTTCCCCTGCTGACAGTCAGTATCGCGATTTTAACCGCCACCCCCGCCGCTGCCCATTTGCCCCCCGGCGAATACGGGTCTTTCGTGGCCGGGGTCACTCATCCGCTTTTCGGGCTGGACCATGTGCTGGCGATGATCGCGGTCGGGTTGTGGGCGGCGCAAATTGGCGGGCGGGCGCTGTGGCAGGTTCCCACGGCCTTTGTCATCGCAATGATGGCCGGGTTCGGACTGGCCTTGGCGGGGATGCCGTTGCTTTTGGTTGAACCGATGATTCTAGCCTCAATTATCGCGCTTGGCGCTGTGGTTGCCTTGGCGCTAAAGCCCTCGACATGGGTTGCAATGGCGGCTGTCGCCGGGTTTGCCCTGTTCCACGGCCACGCGCATGGCGGTGAGTTGGGCCGCGCTGACGCGATGCAATTCGGCGCGGGGTTTGTGCTGGCCACAGCCGGGCTGCATGCAGCGGGCCTGAGTGTTGCGCTGTTGTTTGCACGCGCATTGAACCAAGGATCTGGCGCGGTATTGAGGGCGTTAGGCGGCGCAACAAGCATGGCAGGTGCGTTTATCGCTTTCGGGTAACGTATCAGCGGACGCGCCCACAGGATTGGCGCCAAAAGGCGGGCCTACCCGCCATGTGCCACGCGGCTGTCGTCCGGGGCCTCGGCGCGATCATGTTTGCCGTAATCACGGATCACGCTGACCACCCGCAAACGGTAGTCGTCAAACATCCGGTCGCGCCCGGCTTTTTGGGCGCGGCGATGGCCTTCCAGTTTGCGCCAACGCTCAACCGCGGCCTCGTCCTCCCAAAAACTGAGGGAAAGCAACTTGCCGGGATGGGTCAGGCTCTGAAATCGTTCGACGCTGATGAAGCCTTCGACGCCCTCCACCAGTGATCGCATCTCGGCGGCCATATCCAGATAGGGTTCGGTTTGCCCCTCAGCGGGTTCGACTTCGAAAATGATCGCGATCATCATGGACTCCTGTATGCGTATACGCAGCATTTCGAAGCGCAGCCCGAAGCGCAAGCCAAGACCAGAGAACGTCAGGCCAGATTGCCACCGCGATAGGTCCAGACTATCGTCGTCCCATGGCTATTTCGATTGAAACCTTTTTCCTTGATCCCGATGCTGAAGGCACGCTTCAGGCGCAGATTCAGCAGATGATCGCGCGTGGCATCCTGTCAGGGCGGTTTCGCAAGGGCGAAAAGCTGCCCAGTTCACGCAGTTTGGCCCGGCATCTGGGTGTCAGCCGTATCACCGTGACGCTGGCCTATACCGAGCTTCAGGCAAGCGATTATCTGGAAGCGCGCGACAGGTCGGGCTATTTCGTGTCCGACAATGCGCCGGAGCCCCCGCAGTTTGATGCCAAACCCTCGGGCAACGATGTGGTTGATTGGGGCCGCGCGATTGGCCGCCGCTTTACCGATGGGCATACCCCGGAAAAGCCCCAAGATTGGGCCAGCTACCGCTACCCGTTCATTTACGGCCAAACCGACCCAACCCTGTTTGACCATGCCAATTGGCGCCATTGTGCGATGCAAGCGCTTGGGCAGAAGGATTTTCAGGCGCTGACCACCGATTATTACGACAAGGACGATCCGCTGCTGATCGAATTCATCGCGCGGCATACCCTGCCGCGTCGGGGCATTTTGGCGCAACCCGATGAAATCCTTGTGACGATGGGGGCGCAAAATGCGCTATGGCTGACTGCACAGGTTTTGCTGACTCAACGGCGCACGGCCGCTATCGAAGAGCCCTGTTACCACGCGCTGCGCGATATCCTGACGCAATCGCGGTGTCATGTGGCCCCGGTCGAGGTGGACAAGGACGGGCTGAACCCAGACGCCCTGCCAGAGCATGCCGATGTCATTTTCACCACGCCCAGCCACCAATCGCCGACCAATGCCACGATGCCGCTGACGCGCCGCAAAGCCTTGCTGGACAAGGCGCACGACATGGACGCCTTGATCGTCGAAGACGATTACGAGTTTGAAATCTCTTTTCTGCGTGCGCCCTCGCCCGCGTTGAAATCCTTGGATCGTGACGGGCGGGTGATCTATGTGGGCAGCTTTTCCAAATC
>DATFJQ010000256.1:0-3470 GCA_035269125.1 Roseovarius sp. | reverse complement strand
GGGGCATGCGCCAGCGTGCGCGCGACCGAGCTCTGAAACTCCTGCCCTTTGAGTTGATGCCGTGCTCCGAAGTAAAAGCTGACGATCGCCCCCAAAAGCCACCACAGGGGCTCGGGGACTAGGGCGATGCCTTGCATCCGCGCGGCAAACCAGACCGGATCGATCATCGCCGCCACGAACAATCCAAGGGTGCCCATCGCCAAGGCTGGACGCGGCAGCCGATTCACGCCGTCTATGATCCGGTCGAAAAGCCCTTTCGACGGTTGACTGAACTCGGCGCCGAACTGCTCGACGGCATTGGCGCGCTGCGCGGCGTCACGCGCGGCGCCGGTCTCGGCGTTTTCACGAAACACTTCGACCGTGTCGCGCACCACATTGCGCCCGTCGCCAAAAACCAGCGTCACCAGCCGCTCTATCAACCCCATGCCGCAACCCTTTCCTGAAATGCCTTGTCGCTCAGATGATAGCGCGGCGCGATGAATTCTTCGGCGCGCCGGATCCAGCCCCCTTTGCCGCCATTCCGGGTGCGGGCAAACTTGCGGCTGGCGGGCCTGCGATCGGCTAGGGCCAGGTAATAGTTGCGCCGCGCGATCCCGTAAGCGTCGGCGATATGATCGGGTGCCGCCCGCACGGCGGCTTGCACTGCGGCAATGGTCTGCGGGCCGATGACACCGTCAACCGCCACCGCCTGCCCCATGTCGTTCAGCAAACGCTGCAAAATCTTCACGGCATTCGCCCCGGCGTTGACATACATGTCAAACACGCTGGCCTGCAGCGCGACCGGTAGCGCATCAATTTGCGGCCGGTGAAAATAGTGCTCAATGAAGATCGCCTGCGCGTCGGCCCGGCTTAGACGCCGGACATCGCCCACATCAACATCACCATCCCGGTCCAGATCCAGCCCAAGACGGCGCATCGTATGAATGGTGACGCCGTATTTCGTGGCCCCGCCTGGATCGTCAGGGTCATTTACGAAACCGCCCTCTCGGGCGATGATCTGTTTGGCAATGTCAGGAATGCTTTGCATAAGGGGATCCTTGTTGCAGCCTATGGCCGCAAAAGTGATCCCGAGATGTTAACGATTAACTTTGCCTGCGGTCGCTCGGCGCGCTAGCCCGTTCAGCTACCGCTGTTGTGGCCGTTATACTCGGCGTCCGGCTCTTGATAGACGCCCTGTTCTTTCAGCGCATCGACTACTTCCCGAGGCATGTAATCTTCGTCATGCTTGGCAAGGATTTCAGTGGCGCGGAACACCTCGCCATCATAGCTGCCCATGCCGACCATGCCTTGATTTTCCTCGAAAAGATCCGGCAAGACGCCCTTGTAAGTCACCGACACCGCGGCGCCGCCATCGGTCACATTAAAGCGGATTTCTTCGCCCTGACCGCGGACAAGACTGCCGCCTTCAACCAGACCGCCAATACGGAACACCTCGGTCGGGCCCGGCGGTTCGGCGATCACTTCCGAAGGGGAGCGAAAGAAATTGATCCCGTCGCGCATCGCGTAGCCAATCAGCCCGGTCGCAACCACCAGCGCGATTGCCGCTACTGCAACAACCTGGACCCGGCGTTTCTTTTTCAGCGATTTCATGGCCTAGCTCCGATTAGATCACGGGAATACCGGGGCCAGCATCAGACCTTCGGTTTCTGGAATATTTAACATCAAATTGGCGTTCTGCAAAGCCTGACCGCTGCTACCTTTTGTCAGGTTATCAAGCGCGGCGATGACAATCGTCTTGCCGGGCTGCCGGTCGGCAACGACGCCGATGTGGCAAAAATTACTGCCGCGCACATGGCGGGTGCTGGGTGCTTCGCCCATCGGCAGCAGTTCGATGAACGGCTCGTCCGTGTATTGCGCGGCCAGTGCGGCGTGAATGGCTTGCGCCTCGCCCTTGACGTAGCCAGTGGCCAGAATGCCGCGGTTCGCGGGCACCAGATGCGGGGTGAACTGAATACGCACGTCGCGCCCGGCAATCGCGCTGAACTCCTGATCAAACTCGCCCAAATGACGGTGCGTGCCGCCGACGGCATAGGCATGATACCCTTCGGACAGCTCGGCATGCAGCAGATTTTCCTTCAACGCCCGCCCGGCGCCCGACACACCGCATTTCAGATCAAGAATGATGTCCTCAAGGTCAATCACCCCGGCGGCGATCAACGGGCGCAACAGGTATTGCCCCGTTGCGGCATTGCAGCCTGTGCCGGCCACCAGCCGTGCCGTGCGGATCTGATCGCGGTAAAACTCTGTCAGGCCATAAACCGCCTCTTGCTGCAATTCGACCGCCGCATGAGGGTTACCGTACCATTTTTCATAGGCCGCCGGATCGCGCAGCCGGAAATCGGCGCTCAGGTCCACAATTTTCAGATCACGCGGCAGGCCGCTGATCACCTCTTGGCTGGTTTTGTGCGGCAAGGCGCAAAAACACAGATCAATCCGCGTAAAATCAATCTGGTCGATGGTCACCAGATCAGGCAGGTCCAGATGCCGCAAATGCGGAAACACCTGCGCCATGCTCTGCCCCGCCTTGGAGTTCGCCCCAAGCTCCGCAATCTCCATCCCCGGATGGGTGGCAATCAACCGGACAAGCTCGGCCCCGGTGTATCCACTGGCCCCCAGAATGGCGATTTGTTTGGTCATGTGTTATCCCCGATCTTGAACGGTCTTTGCCTACCTGCTGGATATCCGAAAGCCAAGGGCAGGCCCAAGCCCGGTAAAACGAAGTAAAACCGCTTACGCCGCGATAAAGCTGATCTCACGGCGCAAGAATTGCGTGGCGCGGCTAGACACCCGCTTGGGGTCGCCCGTGGTCAGAAACGCCGCCTCTGTTCCCTCGCCCTTCATATTCGGATGGCGCGTCAGGTAATCGGCCAGGCTTTCGGCCACCAGATTGGCCTGACTGTACACCTGCACATCAGGCCCAAGGGCCTCCTGAAACACGTCTTGCATCAAGGGGTAATGGGTACAGCCCAGAATGGCGGCCTCGGGGGTGGGCATCTTACGCTGCAGAGCATCGACATGGGATCGCACCAGCGCCTCGGCCAGGATCATGTCGCCCTCTTCAATGGCATCGACAACACCGCCGCAGGCCTGCGCCTCGACATCCACGCCGATGGCACGGAACGCCAGTTCGCGCTGAAACGCCCGACTGCTGACCGTGGCTGGCGTGGCAAACACCGCCACATGCTTGACCGCCACTTCACGCGGCGGCGAGTTGTCACCCCACTGCCGTTCGGTCAGCGCCTCGATCAAGGGCACAAAAACGCCAAGCACGCGTTTGTCACGCGGCACCCAGCTTTCCTGCATCCGGCGCAAGGCGGCGGCGCTTGCGGTGTTGCAGGCCAAGATCACCAGATCACAGCCCGCCTCCCACAGCCGTTCAACGGCTTTGGTCGTCAGCTCGTAAACGTCATCGGCGTCGCGCACGCCGTAAGGCGCATGGGCGTTGTCACCGTAATACACAAACGGCACGT
>DATFJQ010000255.1:0-2366 GCA_035269125.1 Roseovarius sp. | reverse complement strand
CTGGGAATTTATCGGCCTGCTCGGGCGTCAGGCCGACGCGGCGCAGCTTTTCGATGGCAATCTCACGCGCCTCGTCCTTGGGCCGTTTGAGCGAGCCGCGCAGCAGCCGAAACGCCACGTTTTGCCACACCGGCAGGCTGTCGAACAACGCGCCCCCCTGAAACAACATCCCAAATCGCGCCAGAAAGGCGTCGCGGTCACCTTTGGTCACGTCCTTGCCGTCCAACAGAATCTCGCCCGCGTCGTGGCGGATCAGCCCCAGCACGCATTTCAATGCCACCGATTTCCCGGTGCCCGAGCCGCCGATAATGACCATCGACGTTCCGGTGGGAATGGTCAGGTCGACCCCGCGCAGCACCTTGTTGGTGCCAAATGCTTTATGAACGCCGCGCAGCTCTATCATGCCGAGAAAAACAATTCTGTCAGAAGGTAGTTCGAGGCAAGGATCAGCACACTGGCCGCCACCACGGCGGATTTGGTCGCCCGGCCCACACCTTGGGCGCCGCGGCCCGATTGCATCCCGTAGTAGCAGCCCATCAAGGCCACGATAAAGCCGAACACCGCGCCCTTGATCAGCCCCGAGATCACATCCCAAGCCTCAAGAAAATCGATCGTATTGTGCAGATAGGTACCCGCGCCGAAATCCAGCCGGCCCACGCCCACCAAAAAGCCGCCCATAATGCCCAAAATATCGCCCACACCCACCAGAACCGGCACCGCCAGCGTGGCCGCCAGAACGCGCGGCAGGGTGAGGTATTTCATCGGGTTGGTCGAGAGCGTGGTCAGCGCGTCGATCTGCTCGGTCACTTTCATGGTGCCGATTTCGGCGGCAATACTTGACGCCACGCGCGCCGCCACCATCAACCCGCCCAAAACCGGGCCCAGTTCGCGCGTCAGGCCGATGGCGACAATCGACGGCACCACTGTCTCGGCGTTGAATCTCGCGCCGCCCGCATAGATTTGCAGCGCCAACGCCCCGCCGGTAAACAGCGCCGTCATGCCCACGACAGGCAGCGACAGCCAGCCGATTTGCATCAGCGCATGCAGAAACTCACGGCCATAAAACGGCGGACGGGCCAGATGCGTCACGGTTTGTCCGGCAAACATCGCGACGCGTCCGACCATCGCCAAGGCGGCCAGAACTTGCCGCCCAAGGCGGCCAAGGGGGCGGGTGATCACGCTCATCCGCCCAGATACCGGCGGGTGTAGCGCGCACCCAACGCCGTCAGGATTTCATAGCCAATGGTGCCCGCATTATCGGCCAGCACATCGACGCCTTGTTCGGGGCCCAAAAGTTGCAGGGTTTTGGGATCATACCCCAGATCGGTCACATCCACCCCGATCAAATCCATCGAGATGCGGCCGGCCAGCGGGCAGGGTGTGCCATCGGCCAGCATATGGGTTTTCGCCCCCATCGCCCGGTGAATGCCATCGGCATATCCCGCCGACACGGTGGCGATGCGGGTGGGGCGCGTGGCGGTGAAGGTGTTGGCATAGCCCACGGTTTCGCCGGGCTCCAGATCGCGGCACTGGATCACCGGAATGTCCAACGTGACCACCGGTTGCGCGTCGGCGAACGGCAACCCACCGTAAAGGCCAATGCCGGGGCGCGTCAGATCAAAGTGATAGTCTGCGCCCATCAACACCCCGCCGGTATTGGCAAAGCACAGGGGCACGCCGGTGTTGGCGGTCATGTCGCGGAAGCACGCAAGCTGCTGGCGGTTCATCGGATCGTCGGGATCATCGGCGCAGGCCAGATGGCTCATCAACAGGGTGGGCGATTGCGACAGGGCCACCTCGCGGGTGGCGGCCCATTCGGCGGGCTCCATCCCCAATCGGTTCATACCGCTGTCAAGCTGCACGCCGAACGGGTGGTTCGGCAGCGCTTCGACATGGCGGATCATCTGATCCAGTGAATTGATCATCGGCACAAGGTCCATGTCGCCGATCATGTCCGCATCGCCCGCCATATGGCCCGAAAACACGTTGATCACCGGCCCCGGGCCAAGCGCCTGACGCAACGCGGCGCCTTCTTCGGCGATGGCGACGAAAAACGTGCGCGCGCCCGCCTTGGCCAGCGCGCGGGCCACCCGGTCGGCGCCCAGCCCATAGGCATCAGCCTTGACCACGGCGGCGGTTTCGCTGGCGCTTTGGGCGTCCAGCGCGCGCCAGTTGGCGCAGATGGCATCAAGATCAATTGTCAGGGTCGCGCTGCTCATGGCTTTGGGTTTTGACAGGATGGGGGCAGGGGTCAAGGGGAAACAGGCTGCACGTGGTTCAAGACCACACCGGCGCTGCACCGGGGCCGCACCGGTGCGCTGGTTTGAGTATTTTTGGAACAATGAAGCGGCAGGTGCCTGAACGTC
>DATFJQ010000254.1:0-17165 GCA_035269125.1 Roseovarius sp. | reverse complement strand
CCGACACCAATGTTGATTTCCGGCTCACGGAAGTAAATCGGCTTCATCTGTGCGTGAATATCGGTGATGTGAATCAGCGACACGTTGCCGAATGTATCAAATTCCAGAAGTTGGTCCTGAGTCAGCGCCTGTTGCGCCGCAAGTTTGGCCCAATTGCCAAATCCGCTAGCACCATACAATGCCGAGGCCGCCATGCTGACCTGTAGAAAATCACGACGAGAGATCATTTCAGTCTCCGAAAGTTAAAGTTATCCTAGCCCGCCCCGGAACCCCCGGATGCGGATCGGCCCGAGGGCCACGAATTTCAATGTCATGCAAGGCAGCAGCAGAGCCGGGGCAGACACGCCGCCCCGGCTTTGGTCAATCAGTTGCGGACCGAGGGGCCCTCGACCGACAGGCCGTTGCCGCGGCTTGCAACATACAGCTCCAGCGCGACGAAATCATCGCTTCCGGGCTTGAAGGTCTCGGCGCGGGTATCACGAACACAGCCTTTGAAGCGTCCATGCACGGTGTTCAGCCTTGCATTTTTCAAGCGATAGGTCGGGAACCCATTGATCTGCCCTTGGCTCAGGTGATCGGCGCGGATCATCATGCCATAGCTGTCCTCGTGGCAGTTGGCGCAGCTCAATTCCAACTGGCCAGTGCGGGTGTAGTAAAGCTCTTTGCCCTTTTCCCAAGTCTCTTGGGCGGGGCCATCAATTGCCACATTCACCGGCATGCCACGCGATTGCAACGCGATCAGCGCTTCCATGTTCGCCATTTGGCCACTGGTGTAGCCATACGGCTCTGCGCCCATGTTGCTCTCACGGCAGTCGTTGATCTGCATCGCCAGTGTCTGGACTTCGCCCGCTTTTTCGTCCCACTTGGGATAGACAGCGCGAACACCAGCCATGCTTTCGGCACCTTCGTGGCACGACGCGCAAGAATTGCCTTCGGTCCCTTCGACTGTGTCCCACTGCTCCTGACCGATGTCGACGAAAATCATGCCGGGATTGTCAAAGTCGTCCATTTCCAAGGCTTGCGTTTCGTCCGAGCGGAAGTGCCAACCAGACATGATCATGTCCATGTTCGCCTCTTCCATGTGCGCGGGCAGCGGTGCCTTGGTGGTCATCTCGGTTTCGCCGTTGATGATCAATGTGTCATCATCCGGTCCCGCCAATGCGACCCCTGGCACGGCCAGCATAAGCGCGGCCATTGCTGTCATTGCATTGAATTTCATACGTTTCCTCCCTTGGGTTACCCTGCCACCCGATCTAGGGTAGGCAGGGCACCTTTATTGTTATCAACGATTACCCGACAGCAACCGCTTTGGCATCTTCGTAGACGTCGCCGTCATCGTCATACCAAGTGAACTTGAATTCACCGGCTTCGGGAACCTGTGCCTCAAACTCGAAATACGGGTTGGTCGAAATCGCGGGCTCCATCTTTACGTCAACAACGTTCTGGCCGTTGAAATCGCATGTGAAGCGGTTGATGATCGAACGTGGGATGACATTGCCATCGCTGTCCTTGCGCTGACCCGACTCCATCTTGTGGCTGATCAGGGTCTTGATCACGATCACCTCGCCAGCATCGGCCGACTTGGGAACCTTTACGCGGGGGCGTACACCTTTTGCCATTGTGTTCTCTCCTTCTCGCTTAGCCGCCGCAGCCGCCAATGGTGACCTTTACGTTCTTCGAAACCTTGGCAAAGCTGCCATCAGACATTTTTGCCACTGCAACCACGTCCTGCGTTCCGGCGAGCCGGATACGGGTTTTGGCGCGCTGCGCCCCGGCCATTGGGCCAAAGTTAAAGGTCGCGACACCCGGTGTCGGGTTGCCAGCAGCCAGAACCATGATCGCCTCGGCACCTTCGGCACTCACTTCGATTGGAACGGTGTTGCCGTTTTCAGCGATCTCGGGCGCGTTGAGGTCAACGCCACCTTCAGCCACATCGGCACCACCTGTAAAGGCGCTGATTGCATCGTCCACAGCCGAGGCCATAGCGGGCATCGGCAGCACGGTCACCGCAGCGGCGGCGGCCCCGAGTGCCATTGTTTCACGTCGTGTGATTTGCATTTTCATCTCCTTGGATAATCCGTGACAGGATCAGTATTCCTTGAGTGTCACAAGGAAGGCGACCACATCTTCGATTTGCTGGGCCGTCAGCAGCGGATCCAGCGGACCGTCGGGCGCCTTGCCTGTGTAGGCATTGCCCGGCCGTGTGAAGCCATCAACCTTGAAATAGGCTGGCATCATTGTCCCAGGGTAGGTCTTCTTGGCGTTTGCCACGATACCACGGATCTCGGCTTCGCCCCAGCGATCACCGACACCATTAAGCGGCGGGCCGATTTCGCCATGGAACGGCGCATCGTCCAGTGCCGAGACCTTGTGACACGAGATGCAGTTGCCGATCGACTTGGATTTCATGATCACAGCGCCATTTTCCACATCACCGGGCTGACCCGTGAGCGATTCGGCAACCGCGCCATATTCGTCGTACTGCACGTCACCCGGCGCCACCGGCTCGGCCATTGCAGACCCGGCTGCAAGCACTGTTGCTGCCAGAATAGTTGTTGAAAGCTTCATGTTTCCTCCCATGGCTACCATGTTTTTTGCTGCGATAGCTCGGTATACAGTAGGCTACCAGCCATGTCTTTCGCAACAACAAATTCAGGTTTGTGAATTATTTCGAGACAAGCCCCTGATTTTTACTGATCTTGCTTTGCTTGCCGTTCTTGAATGCGGCGCGCGTGATACCGTTGAAAATCCTCTCCGTCATCCATCGCGTAACGCTTTTCATTCACCCAAGTATACATATCCAACGTCGTGCCTTTTTGGAATGCCCCCGGCATGATCGCCACGGCGGCCTGTTGCGCCGTTTTACCGTCCGGCACCTCTTGGGGCAGGAATATCACGGTAGGTGTAAACAAAATCCCCCATTTCCGAAGAATATCTTTCTCGGGCATGGTTTCGCCATCGAACCCGGTGACTTCACGGTCGCCATGCAAGTTCAGTTGCACGACAAAAAAGTTCTCCGAGATATAGTCGGAAATCTCGGGCAGCGGGTACACCTGCTCGTGCATTTGCTTACAGTAGATACAGCCCCGCTGCTCGATCATCACCGCCATCCGCTTGCCTTCTGCACCTGCTTCGGCAAGATCTTCGCTCAAGTCCAGAAATGTCTCGCGCATCCAATCCGCCTTGTGCAGACCGTCATCGCCCACCTCGGCGGCCATTGCCGGCGCAAACACTCCGATCAAACCAAAGGCGAAAACTGCAATCATCCGTTTCATGGTAGTCCTCCCTAGAAAATTCAAAGCACGGGTCATCCGATCGACTGAAACGACGGGAACCATCTGATCATTGCATCCGCGATCAGGTTGACCGCGTCCGTCGCAATCAGGACGGCGAACAGGATCAGCATACCGCCCATTACCTTTTCGACATACCCCATGTATTTGCGCTTGGACTGAATCCAGTTCAGGAAAGGCCGCGCGAACAAGGCTGCCACGATGAACGGCGCGGTCATCGCCAGCCCATACACCATCAACAGCAAAGCCCCCTCGGCGACGCTTCCCATGCCACTGGCCACCATCAAAATCGCCGCCAGCGCCGGGCCGACGCAGGGCGTCCAGCCAAATCCAAAGGCCAAGCCCATGACATAAGCGCCGATGATCGTCGTGGGTTCGGCGGTGCTTTCGACCCGCGCCTCGCGATACAAAAGCGGAATACGGATAACGCCCAGAAAATGCAGGCCAAACAGCAGCAATATCCCAGCCGCCACGTAGCTTAGGGGTTGCCGCCATTGCGCAAAAGCCTGCCCCAGCGCCGTGGCCCCCATCCCCAGCAGAACGAAAATCGTCGTCACGCCCAAGGCAAAGAACACAGACGAAATCACAAGCCGTTTTTGTGCGCCCGGCGCAATGTCACCATCGCCGCGCAACTCGTTCATCGACAGACCGGCCATGTAGCACAAGTAAAACGGCACCATCGGCAAGATACATGGCGTAAAGAACGACAATAGCCCCGCAAGTGCCGCCCCAGCATAGGAAATATCCAGCATTCGCGAAGCTCCTTGTTAAATCAACACATTCAAATTAGGTTGTATGATCATCAAAGGTCAATCGGTTCCTCCATGTCCCTACGCGCGCTCACTGCATTATCCACTTTTGTCTGGCTTGCGCTCGCCCCCGCTGTCCAAGCGGTCGAGTTGGTCATGGTTGAGCGGACGGGTTGCCACTATTGCATTGATTGGAAAACCGATCTTGGCCCGATCTACCCCAAAACAGCCGAAGGCGAATATGCGCCGCTACGCGTGGTTCAGATCAAGAACGCGCCGCCCGAAGGCGTCGAGTTTGCCCGCCCCGTAACCTTTACCCCCACCTTCGTTTTGGTCGACGATGGGCACGAGCTGGGCCGGATCGAAGGCTATCCCGGCGAGGATTTCTTTTGGGGGCTTCTGACAATGCTGCTTGAAAAACACACCGACTTTGCGCACCAACCGAACACGAATTAAATCTGCCAAGTTTAAAATGCCCACGACAAGGGCCAATAAAACGGAACCGATCCAATGGGACTGCCAGTATTCGACACCTCTCTCAGCGATGCTGAAATGGACAGCATGCTGGAGAACGCGACCAATGCGTCAAACTTCCTGAAGGCGATCAGCCACGAGGGACGTCTGATGATCCTGTGTCACCTCGTGTCGGGCGAAAAATCTGTCACCGAACTAGAAGACCTTTTGGCGGCGCGGCAGGCTGCCGTGTCACAGCAATTGTCACGACTGCGTCTGGAAGGTCTGGTCATTCCTCGACGCGACGGTAAAGCGATTTACTATCGTCTCGCAGATGAACGTCCGCGCCGTATACTTGAACTTGTCTATGAGTTATTCTGCGCGGACGACTCCGAGGGTTCGCAGGCCTGACGGCCTGAACCTCCGGAGCGCGGGGGGAAACGCGCCATGCTTACTTTTATCGACGACAATACGCTTGTGGCCCTGATCGGGCTTGGCTCTGGGATTATGCTGGGGCTGGCCGCGCGTCTGGGACGGTTTTGCACCATGGGCGCGATCGAAGACATGCTTTATGGCGGCTCGGTTACCAGAATGCGCATGTGGGTTCTGGCCATCGGCATCGCCGTGATGGGCACATTCGCCCTGACCGGCGCGGGCCTTATGGTGCCCGAGCAGTCGTTCTATCTGTCAATCCGCTGGATGCCACTGGCCTCGGTGCTGGGCGGGCTGATGTTTGGCTATGGCATGGCCTTGGCTGGCAACTGCGGCTACGGCTGTATCGCCCGGCTGGGCGGCGGCGATTTCCGGGCTTTCGTGATTGTGATCGTGATGGGGGTGTCTGCTTATGTTGTGTTGCATGGCCCCTTGTCATACCTGCGCAACTGGGCCTTCCTGCAAGAAGACGTGACCACTGGTTTAGCACCGGGCCTTGTGCATCTGGTCGCTCAACAAACAGGCTGGCCGTTGGCCCCCATCGGTATATTGGCCGGAGCTGTGATCACGCTAGGCGCATTGTGGTCACGGAGCTTTTTGCAAGACCTGAAATCGGTGTTCTGGGCCGCGATCGTCGGCCTTGCCATCATCGCAGGGTGGGCGGGCAGCTATTGGGTGGCCAGCACGGGCTTTACCGCGATGCCCGTGGTCTCGCACAGTTTTGCCGCGCCGGTGGGCGAATCCCTGCAATACCTAATGACAGCCTCGGCCCGGCCGCTGACATTCGCCGTCGGGTCCGTCGCTGGCGTCGCCGTGGGCGCGTTCATCGGATCCCTTATCAAGGGCCATTTCCGCTGGGAGGCCTGCGAAGACCCGCGCGAGTTGCGCCGCCAGATGACCGGGGCCGCCCTGATGGGTGCCGGCGCCGTGTTGGCCATGGGCTGCACCGTCGGCCAAGGCCTGTCGGCCTTTTCCGTGCTCAGCTTTTCCGCGCCCATCACGTTTCTGGCGATCATCGCTGGGGCCGCCCTTGGGCTGCGCCAGTTGATCGAAGGGTTTCAGCCCGCCGAGTGATACCGGTTATTCGGCCGCCAAAGCGTGTCAAACCCGCTGCTGCGTATACTGCCTAAGTTCCGCCCGCGCCACTTGTCGGCGATGAACGGCGTCGGGGCCATCGGCCAATCGCAAGGTGCGTAGATGCGTCCACATCCCGGCCAAGGCCACATCTTGGCTGATGCCTTGCGCGCCGAACATTTGCACCGCTTCGTCCACGACTTTCAAAGCCATGCGCGGGGCCACGACCTTGATCTGGTGAATCCACGGCGCCGCGGCACGTGCATCGCCTTGGTCCATCATCCAAGCGGCCTTGAGGCACAGCAAACGGGCCTGCTCAATCTCCATCCTGCAATCAGCGATAATATCATAGTTCGCCCCAAGCTGCGCCAGCGGTTTGCCGAACGCGTCACGATCCAGCGCGCGGCGGCACATCATTTCCAACGCGGCCTCGGCCTGTCCAATGGCACGCATGCAATGATGAATGCGCCCCGGCCCCAAACGGCCTTGGGCAATTTCAAACCCGCGCCCCTCGCCCAGCAACAGATTATCCACCGGCACCCGAACATTGGTGAACCGGATATGCATATGCCCATGCGGCGCGTCGTCATGGCCATAAACCTGCATCGGGCGCAGCTTTTCGATACCACCAGCATCCGCAGGCACCACGATCATCGAATGGCGCTGATGCTTGGGCAGGTCATCGCCGCCGGTCCGGACCATGACGATATAAACCGCACAGCGCGGATCACCGGCCCCGGTGGCCCACCATTTTTCACCGTTCAGCACATAGCTGTCACCGTCACGCGCACAGGACATCGCGATATTAGTGGCGTCGGAACTGGCGACATCCGGCTCGGTCATCAAATAGGCGCTGCGAATCTCACCGTCCAAAAGCGGCGCCAGCCAGCGGTGTTTCATGTCTTGCGTGCCGTAACGCTCGAACACTTCCATATTGCCAGTGTCGGGCGCGTTGCAATTGAACACCTCGGCCCCCATCGGCGTGCGGCCCATTTCCTCGGCCAGATAGGCATACTCCACCGTGCTTAAACCATGACCCTTGTCGCTGTCGGTCAGCCAGAAATTCCACAATCCCGCTGCCTTGGCGCGCGCCTTCAAGCCCTCCAGAATTTCAGCCTGACGAGGGGTATACTGCCAGCGGTCGCCCTTGGGGATTTCGGCGGCGTATTCGGCCTCAAGCGGCATGATCTCATCCCGGATCATGGCACGCACGCGATCCCTCAAGGCACTGGTGTCTCGACTCAATCCAAGGTTCATTTCCATTCCACTCTTTTTTCTGCCCCGCCTGACGGATCGCCAACGCGACCTGTGCTTGCAACAACCTCCCCTTGATCCCCCACAAGGGGGACTTAGGGCAACAATACCTCGAAATCGTCTCAACCGTTTCCGAAAATCTCCGCATTTCGGCCACAAACGAACGAGACATTTGCATCGGCGTCAAGATGTAGCGTCCGAGTGGTTTGTTTTTTCGCTCGTGTACCGCCTGCCCACATGTATCAGTGAATGAGAGTTTTAATTGCAATGTCCATGCCGATGAAGACAAATCCCCCCGACGCCGGGCCAGACACGGCCAGGGCCGTCACCTGTTTCACACCCGGCACCCTGATCACCACCACCAGTGGCCATCGTGCCGTTCAGGATATGCGCCCCGGTGACCGCGTTTTGACGCGTGACAACGGGTTTCAACCTGTGGTGTGGACAGGGCAGCGTGTGTGCAGTCATCTGGGAAATGGCCCCAACCAAACGGCCGCCCCGGTATTGATCCGCGCCAACGCCTTTGCCCCCGGCCTGCCCGAACGTGATATGCTGGTATCGCCGGGGCACCGCTTTCTGACAACGGACCCTGCCCTGTTGTCGCAGACTGGCGAGACCGAGGCGTTGATCGAAGCACGCGCCCTTCTGGGCACGCCCGGCATCGAACGGGCCGCCTGCGAAAGTGTTACCTATATCCACATCCTGTTCGAGCGGCACGAGGTTGTCTTGTCTGAAAATGCTTGGTCCGAAAGTTTTCAACTGAGCCATGCCAACGCGCGGGCCTTGACACAAGATCGGGACATTCAAGCATTGCCACACTTTAACACAGCAGATCATTTAGGCGTGACACTGCAAGATCCTGCGCGTACCTGCCTGCCCCATCACGCAGACGCGGCCTGATCGCGCCAGATCGTCCTTTTCAGGCCCGCGCACCACGCTAGACTACCAATGATGGATAGGCCTCTTTTCATCGGTTCCGAAATATATCGCGGCTCCAGTTATGGGCCACGTCATCCATTGGCCATTCCGCGTGTCCCAACGGTGATCGACCTGTCGCGCGCCATGGGCTGGTTGCCGCGCGACAGCTATCGCACCAGCCCCCGGGCGCGGCCCGCCGCGCTGACCGCCTTTCACACCCCCCGCTATGTGTCCGCCTTGCAAAACGCCGAGGCCACGGGCCAAGTCTGCGACGCCCACCGCACAACCCACGGCCTTGGCACCCTGTCCAACCCGGTATTCCCCGAGATGTTCCGCCGCCCGGCCACCGCCGCTGGCGGCTCTCTTCTGGCCACGGAATTACTTGCGCATGGCGGCGCTGTCTATAATCCCGGTGGCGGCACACATCACGGGCTGGCCGATCGCGCCAGCGGGTTTTGCTATCTCAACGACCCTGTTTTGGCGCTGAAGGCGCTGTTTGCCCAAGGTCTGACACGGGTGGCCTATGTGGATATCGACGCCCATCACAGCGACGGCGTGGAACAGGCAATGACAGGCACAGACGGTCTGTTGATGATCTCGACCCACGAGGAAAACCTCTGGCCCTTTACCGGCGCGCTGGATGATCACGCACAGGGCACGGCCCTGAACCTACCGCTGCCGCGCGGCGCGCAGGACGATGACTTTGCCTTGGCGCTGCACGAAATGATCTTACCCGCCGTGGCTGCGCATCGGCCACAGGCCATCGTTTTTCAATGTGGTGCCGACGCGGTGCTGGAAGACCCGCTGTCGCGGCTGGCATGGTCAAACGCCGCCCATATCGCCGCGCTGCGCCATCTGCGCCCGCTGAGCCCCCGGTTCCTGATGCTGGGCGGCGGCGGCTACAATCCTTGGAGTGTTGGCCGCCTGTGGACGGCGCTTTGGGCCACGCTGAACGGCTATGACATGCCCGATCATCTGCCCGGCAAGGCCCGGCAGGTGCTGGAAAGCCTCAGTTGGACGCGCAAGGCCCACCTGCCCCGCCCCGAGCATTGGACAAACACCATTCTGGATGCGCCGCGCAACGGCCCGATCTTGCCCGAGGTTCGGCAGCGGGTGCGGCACCTGAATGCGCGGCTGGTGGCGTGGGTCTGAGCCCCTTGCATTTCCCCGCGCAACCGGCAAAGCCTTGCACAAAGTAAGGAACAAGCGCATGACCGATCAAACAAACCATCCCGACCCGTTCGCCATTCCCCCCGACACACTGGGCATGAGCGCCGATGAAATGCGCCGCCTTGGGCATCGGGTGGTCGATATGGTGGTCGACCGGTTTGAACGCCGCAATGCCGAGACGGTGATCACCACCGGCGATGTGTCTGATCTGACCATGCAGCTTGGTGGCCCTCTGCCCGAAGCGCCGATTGATCCCGACACAACGCTGGACCTGATGGCACAGGTGGCCCTGCAAAACATGCAGCATGGCGATCATCCGCGCTATTTTGCACGCGTGCCCGGCCCGGCCTCGTTCGCCGCGATTCTGGGCGACTGGATGGGCACCGGGTTTAACACGATCTGCGCCAGTTGGGGCGGCGGATCAGGCCCGGCGGTGGTGGAAACCACCGTCTGTACATGGGTGGCGGACATGCTGGGCCTGCCCGCCCAAACCGAAGGCGTGTTGCTGTCGGGCGGATCGCTGGCCAATTTCACCGGCTTTTGCGTGGCGCGGTCGGCAATCGGACAAGGCGTGGCGTATCTGACCGATCAAACCCATGCGTCACTGCCGCGCAATCTGCGCCAGATGGGCCTGCCCGAAGATCACATTCGCATCCTGCCCTCGGATGACGCGCTGCGCATGTCCACCGACACGCTGCAAAGCGCCATTACCGAAGATATCGCCGCAGACCGCCGCCCAATGATGGTGATCGCCACCGCCGGCAGCACCAATACCGGCGCGAGCGATCCGCTGGACGCCATCGCCGATATCTGCGCCCGACACGATATCTGGCTGCATGTCGATGGGGCCTATGGCGCGCCCGCCGCCATCACCGATCAGGGCCGCGCCACGCTGCGCGGGCTTGAGCGCGCGGATTCGGTCGTGCTGGACCCGCATAAATGGTTCTTTCAGCCCTATGATCTGGGCATGTGCCTTGTCACCCGCCCCGGTGCGATGGACCGGTGCTTTTCAATGAACCCCGAATATCTGCGCGATGTGCAGGCCACTGACGGGGCGGTGAACTATGGCAACCGGTCGCTGGAATTGTCGCGCCGGTCCCGCGCGCTGAAACTGTGGATGTCATTGCGCAGCTACGGCGCGCAGGCCTTTCGCGAAGCGGTGGCCGATGGGATCGCCTTGGCCGAGTTCACCGAACGCCACCTGCGCGACCAGCCCGACACGTGGGAGGTGATCACCCCCGCACAACTGGGAATCGTCTGTTTTGCGCATCGTGGCTCGGACGCCGCCGATCATGCGGCGCGGGCGGCGCGGTTGTCAGCGTCAGGCTTTGCCACCCTGTCCACAACCACGCTCAAAGACCGCTCGGCGCTGAGGTTGTGCACCATAAACCCGCTGACCACCAAGGCTGACATCATCGAAACACTGACCCGGCTGGCGGCCCCGCTTTAAACTGTCGCACCGGGTCGGTGTTGCAGGTTGCGCACACCTGCCCTAAACCCGACAAAAAGCGTCACACAAGCAATTGCGAGTCGCTTGCAACGCCTTAAATAACTGCAAACCGCACGAAAAAGCTTGTTTCGCCCCCAAGATGTCAGGTTTAACGGCGCGAGGCGACAAACAGAACGGGACAGATATGAGCGACGGCAGCACCTTATTACCCCTGATCGCAAGCCTTCCATTCCTTGGCGCTTTGGTGCCCGGCATCATGATACGGGCGGGGCGCAACGCCTGTGCCACGTTCACCGCCGTGCCGACCATTTTGGCGCTTGTCCTGTTGGGCCTCATGGCGCCTGCGGTTTTGCGCGGTGAAACGCTTCAGGCTGAAATCATGTGGTTGCCGCAACTGGGGTTGTCGGTCTCGTTCTTCCTTGACGGTCTGGGGCTGCTGTTTGCAGGCATGATCCTTGGTGTCGGGCTGCTGATCACGCTATATGCCCGGTTCTACCTGTCGGGCGACGATCCGATGGGCCAGTTCTATACCTATCTTTTGCTGTTCCAAGGCGCGATGCTGGGCATCGTCATCTCGGACAACATCCTGCTTTTGCTTATATTTTGGGAGCTGACCAGCCTGTCATCCTTCCTGCTGATCGGCTATTGGAAACACCTGCCCGAAGGCCGCCAAGGCGCGCGTATGGCGCTGGCCGTCACCGGCGCGGGCGGGCTGGCGATGATCGGCGGGATGCTGATATTGGGCAATATCGTGGGCAGCTACAACCTGACCGATATTCTAGCGCAGGGCGACGCGATCCGCGCGTCCGAGTGGTATATGCCCGCGCTGATCCTGATCCTGCTGGGTGCCTTTACCAAATCCGCGCAATTCCCGTTCCATTTCTGGTTGCCACACGCCATGGCCGCGCCGACACCGGTGTCGGCCTATCTGCATTCGGCCACGATGGTGAAGGCCGGGGTCTTTTTGCTGGCGCGCATGTGGCCGGTCCTGTCGGGCACGCCAGAGTGGTTTTATATCGTGGCCACGGTGGGGCTGATCACGATGGTTCTGGGCGCTGTGATCGCGCTGTTCAAGGATGACCTCAAGGCGCTATTGGCGTTTTCCACCGTGTCGCATCTGGGCCTTTTGACCATGCTTTTGGGGTTCGGCACCGAAAAAGCCGCCATCGCGGCGGTGTTTCACATCATCAATCACCTGACCTTCAAGGCGGCACTTTTCATGACCGCCGGTATCGTCGATCATGAAACCCACACCCGAGACATCAAACGGCTTGGCGGGTTGGCCAAGCTGATGCCGATCACGGCGGTGATCGGCACAATCACCGCGCTTTCCATGGCGGGCATTGCTCCGTTCAATGGCTTTATTTCCAAGGAAAAGATGCTGGAAGAGGCCGTGCATACCGTCTGGTGGGAAAACCCGTGGCTGGTTCCGGCACTGGCCACCTTGGGCGCGGTGTTCTCGGTGGCGTATTCCTTGCGCTTCATTTTCCACGTGTTCGGCGGGCCGATCCGGGATGATTACCCGTCCAAGCCGCACGACCCGCCCTTTGGCCTGTGGGCGGCCCCGGCGCTGCTGACGGTTCTGGTGGTGGGCATCGGCGTCATGCCATTTTTGGCCGAGCCGATTGTCAACATCGCCGCCACCGCCGTCACCGGGCAGGAAACAAACGCCTATCTCAAGCTCTGGCACGGCCTGACACCTGCGCTGTATCTGTCGATCGTGGCGGTTGTGGGTGGCATCGTTCTACTGCTGTTGCACCGCCCGCTTGATCGGGCATGGCTGGCCGCCCCCCGCCCCGAGGCCAAGGCGATTTTTGACGCGCTGTATGCCGCGCTTACCCGGCTGTCGCACGGTATCACCGACGGCCTGCACAATGGCGCAATCAGCCGCTATCTGGCGATCTTCATCGTCGCTACCGTAGGGATGGGCTACTTTGCGTTTACCTCGGGTACACTCAGCCCACCATCGCGCGAGTTGCTGCCGATCCCGGCCGTGGCCGCTGTGGGGTGGCTGTTGCTGATCGTCGCGACCGGGCTGGTTGTCATCAACCACCACAAACGGTTCCATGCTCTGGTCCTGCTTGGAATCATCGGGCTGATGATTTCCAGCGGGTTTGTCTATCTGTCGGCCCCCGATCTGGCGCTTACACAGATCTCGGTTGAGACCGTCACCATCATGCTGCTTTTGCTGGCGCTGTATTTCTTGCCCAAGGAAACACCCAAAGAAAGCAGCGCCGGCTTGCGCCTGCGCGACGGGGCGATTGCCGTGACGGCGGGTGCGGGGGTGGCCGGTCTGGCGATGGCGTTCCTGATGCGCGATTTCAACCCGATTTCGGATTTCCACCTGGCAAATTCCTATACCGGTGGCGGCGGCACCAATGTCGTCAACGTGATCCTTGTCGATTTCAGGGGCTATGACACCTATGGCGAGATCATCGTTCTGGGCATTGCTGGTCTGACCATATTCGCGCTGATGGAATCGCTGCTGCGCGGCCCGGCAGGGGCGCGCCTCAAGGCGCAGCCTGTCCCGCCGGATCGGTCGCGCGACCGGCACCCGCTGATGATGGTGGTCGCCACCCGCGCCATGCTGCCGATTGCCGTAATGGTAGGGGTCTACATCTTCCTGCGTGGTCACAACCAGCCCGGCGGCGGCTTTGTGGCAGGCTTGGTGATTTCCATCGCGCTGCTGATGCAATACATGGCCTCGGGCTTTGCCTGGACGCAAAGCCGCCAACGCATCGAATATCACTCGATGATCGGCTGGGGCGCCTTGATTGCGGGGCTAACCGGCGTCGGTGCATGGCTGGGCGGTGCGCCGTTCCTGACCAGCATCTACGGCTACATCAAGCTGCCTGTGATCGAGAAATTCGGCATCGGATCGGCCTTTGCCTTTGATCTGGGCGTGTTCCTGACGGTTTTGGGCGCAGTGATGCTGATGCTCTACAGCCTGTCGCGGATTGCCCGCTATGCCGGTGAAACCGTCAATGTCGAACCCATGGATTACGACCCCTCTCTGCGGGTCTCGGACAGCAAGCAGGAGGAGACGTAACATGGAAATCGTCGTTGCAAGCTCGGTCGGTGTGCTGACTGCGGGCGGAGTCTATCTGGTCCTGCGCCTGCGCGCCTTTCCGGTGATCCTTGGTCTTGCGCTAATGTCTTACGCAGTGAACGTCTTCCTGTTTGCCACCGGGCGGCTGGCCATCAACGCGCCACCCGTCTTACAGCTCTATGGCGAGGCCACCTATTCAGATCCGCTGCCACAGGCGCTGGTGCTGACAGCAATCGTGATTTCCTTTGGGATGACCGCTGTTCTGGTGATGGTGGCGCTAGGGGCCTACTTGGAAGCGGACCACGACCAGATCAACATGGACAGCCCCAACACGGATGAGGACATGAGCAACAAGGAAACCGGAGCATGAGTCACTGGATCATCGCGCCGGTTATCCTTCCGGCCCTGCTTGCCCCGATCATCGCTTTTGTCATGCGCCACGACATTTCACTGGCGCGCGCGGCCTCGTTCGCGGGCACCATCGCACTTGCGGCGATTACTGTTGGACTGCTGATCATGTCTGCCGATGGCAGCACCCATGTTTACACTCTGGGCAACTGGCCCGCGCCGTTTGGCATCGTTCTGGTGCTGGATCGCCTGTCGGCCATCATGCTGCTGCTGACCGCCGCCTTGGCGCTGATCGTGCTTTTGCATGCCACCGCCACCGGCTGGGACAATCGCGGGCGGCACTTTCACGCGCTGTTTCAGTTCCAGCTAATGGGCATTTGCGGCGCGTTCCTGACCGGTGACGCGTTCAACCTGTTCGTCTTCTTCGAGGTGCTGCTGATCGCGTCCTATGGTCTGATGATCCATGGCGGCGGGCGTGTGCGTCTGCAAGCCGGATTGCAATACGTGGTGATGAACCTTGCAGGCTCCACCCTGTTCCTGTTTGCGCTTGGCACGCTCTATGCCGCGACTGGCACGCTCAACATCGCCGATCTGGCGCTTAAAGTACGCGAATTGCCGGTCGAGGATGCAGCCCTGATCCGCGTGGCCGCGATCCTGCTGATGGTGGTGTTTGCGATCAAGGCGGCACTGTTCCCGGTGCAATTCTGGCTGCCGGCCACCTATTCGAACGCGCCGGCGCCTGTGGCTGCGCTGTTCGCCATCATGACCAAGGTGGGCGCCTATGCCATCATCCGCATTCACGCCGCCGTATTCGGCCCCGACGTGGCCGTTCTGGACGGGCTGATCGGGGATTGGCTGATGCCCGCTGCATTGGTGACGCTGGCCATTGGCGCGATTGGGGTGCTGGGGGCGAAGCGCCTGATGCCGCTTTTGTCGTTTTCAGTCGTGGCGTCGATGGGCACGATGATGATCGCCGTTGCCGCCTTTACCCCACAGGCCACCACCGCCGCGCTGTATTACCTGCTGCATTCCACCTTTTCCGCCGCCGCGTTGTTCTTGCTGGCCGATCTGGTGGTCAGCCGCCGCCCCGGCGGCGACGCCCTGCGCGCCGAGCCGCCGATCGTTCAGAACGGCTTGTTTGCCGCGCTGTTCTTTGCCGGGGCCATCGGCATGGCGGGTATGCCACCGCTCAGCGGGTTTCTGGGCAAGCTGGTGATCCTGGATGCCATGGCAGACACGCCGCATATGACCTTGTCTTGGGTGGCGATCCTGCTGGGCTCGCTTTTGATCATCCTTGGCTTTGCGCGGGCGGGGAGCATCCTGTTTTGGAAGTCCACCGCACTTGCGCCGGATCCTGAGGACACCGCGCAGGACACACCCGACGATACAGCAGCCAAGCCGGACTCCCCAGCCCCAGCCAATGCGCTAGAGGTCGCCCCAACCATGGCGGCGGTGGCGGCGCTGGTGCTGTTGTCGGTCTTTGCAGGCCCGACGACCGACTATCTGTCCGCCGCCTCAGAGCAACTGTTTGACGGCAGCGATTACGTCAATGCCGTCCTGAATCTGGACGAAGAGGGTTAAGCCAATGTTCAAACGCCTTTTCCCTCATCCCGTGCTCAGCTTCGTATTGGCGCTTGTCTGGCTGGCGCTGGTGAACACGGTCACGCCCGGTAACGTGGTATTGGGCGCGATCCTTGGCGTTGTCGTGCCCTTGCTGACAGGCCCCTATTGGCCGCGTCGGGCCAAGATCGGCAATCCACTGCGCGTGATCGAATATATCCTTCTGGTGCTGTGGGATATCGTCGTGGCTAATGTGCAGGTGGCGATGATCATCATGTTTAAACGCAATAAAAACATCCGCTCCCGCTGGATCACAGTGCCGCTTGAACTGACCTCGCCCGAGGCGATCACCGTGCTGGCGGGCACGATTACCATGACGCCGGGCACCGTCTCGACGATGTTGTCAGCGGACGGCGGCAGCATTCTTGTGCATTGCCTGCATACCGACAACCCCGACGAGGTGCGCGACACGATCAAAAGCCGCTATGAATGGCGCCTGAAGGAGATTTTTCAATGATCACCACCGCCCTGATCTTTGCCTTCGGTTGTTTCGGGCTGGGGCTTTTGTTCAATCTTTGGCGCATCGCGACCGGCCCCGATAACGCCGACCGCATTCTCGCGCTTGATACGATGGTGATCAATATCATCGCCCTGCTGATCCTGTATGGAATTTGGCAGGGCACAGCCGTGTATTATGAAGCGTCGATGCTGGTGGCGATGGTCGGCTTTGTTTCAACCGTTGCCTATTGCCGCTTCGTGCTGCGCGGCGATATCATCGAATAACGAAAGGACAGGATATGGAATTTGCAATCGAAGCCCTGATTTCCTTTTTCCTGATCGTCGCGGGCGTGTTCGGGCTGGTTGGCTCGTTCGGGATGATCAAGCTGACGGACACGTTGCAACGGCTGCATGCCCCAACCAAGGCCACCACGCTTGGTGTTGGCGGTGTGCTGATCGCCTCGATGCTGTATTTTCTGCTGATCAAGGGCGGCCTGTCATTCCACGAGCTGATGATCACGCTGTTCTTGTTCCTGACAGCGCCAATCACGGCGAATTTCATCGCCAAAACGTTCATTCAGGGCAATCTGCGTGCAAAAGACCTGCCCGACAGCCAAGGTGAGTTCGGATGGTCGGTTTATGCCGATCCGCCCAACCGCACCGATGACAACGACGACTGATCGTTTCAAGGGCCGGGACACCGGCCCTTTTTTATCGCGCCTGTCTTGTGCGAGACCCGAATAATATAAAGGAAATATCCGCCCAAAGGGCCGATCTGGTGCGGTCGGCGAGACTCGAACTCGCACGGGTGTTACCCCACAGCGACCTCAACGCTGCGCGTCTACCAATTCCGCCACGACCGCACGTGATCAGGTAGGTGCAGGGCGTATACGCAATCGTTGCGCCGATGTGAAGAG
>DATFJQ010000253.1:0-3940 GCA_035269125.1 Roseovarius sp. | reverse complement strand
CCCGATCGGATGACCGAGGCGCGCCGCCGCGTGCTGGAGGTCTTGGAGGAATTCGGCGGGCTGGCCTTTACCCTCAAGGAACTGGCCGAACAGGCCGGTGTGACCGCGTCGGTGATCAAGGGGCTGGTCAAGCGTGGCGCGGTGGTGGAAGAGGACTGCCCACGCGATCTGCCTTATCCCCGGCTGGACCCCGACCGGCCCGGCAAGGCGTTGACCGACGATCAGGCGACCGCAGCCCTGAGTTTGCGCGCGGGTATCAAGCAGGGAGATTACGGAACCACCCTGCTGCGCGGCGTGACCGGATCGGGCAAGACCGAAGTGTATCTTGAGGCCGTAGCCGACACTCTGCGCCAAGGGCGTCAGGCGTTGGTTTTGTTGCCGGAAATCGCTCTGACCTCGGAATTTCTGACCCGGATCGAGGCGCGGTTTGGCGCCCGCCCCGCCGAATGGCATTCCGGTGTGACGATGACAGACCGCCGCCGCGCGTGGAAAATGGTGGGGCAGGGCGGGTGCCAAGTGGTGGTCGGTGCGCGCTCGGCGCTGTTTTTGCCGTTTCAGAACCTTGGCCTGATCGTGGTGGATGAAGAGCACGACACATCCTACAAGCAAGAGGATGGGGTGCTGTATAACGCCCGTGATATGGCCGTGTTGCGCGCCAGCATCTGTGGCGCGCAGGTGGTGCTGGCCTCGGCCACACCATCGCTGGAAAGCTGGGCCAATGCGCAGGCTGGCAAATACACCCGGCTGGACCTGACCGCGCGCTTTGGGGCGGCGGTGATGCCTGAAATGCGCGCCATCGACATGCGGGCCGAAACCATGCCCGCCAGTCGCTGGATCTCGCCCAGCTTGCAAGCGGCGGTCAATGCCCGGATCGACAAGAACGAACAGGCGCTTTTGTTCATCAATCGCCGCGGCTATGCGCCCGTCACGCTGTGCCGGGCCTGCGGGCATCAGATCGGCTGTGACCATTGCGATGCGCGGATGGTTGAACACCGCTTTCAGAAACGTCTTGTCTGCCACCAATGCGGCGAGACGAAACCGATCCCCTCGGTCTGCCCCTCGTGTCAGGCCGAAGATCGCCTTGCCGCCGTCGGCCCCGGTGTTGAACGCCTGACCGAAGAGGCGCAGGCGCTTTTCCCGCAGGCGAAAATCGCCACGCTCAGTTCTGATTTGTTCGGCTCGGCCCGCGCGTTGAAAGAGCAGATCGCGGAAATTGCCGACGGCGACACTGATTTGGTCATCGGCACGCAGCTTGTGGCCAAGGGGCACAATTTTCATCGCCTGACGCTGGTCGGCGTGATTGACGCTGATCTGGGGCTGCAAGGCTCAGACTTGCGGGCGGCGGAACGCACATTTCAATTGATGCGGCAGGTGGCGGGCCGCGCCGGGCGCAGCGACAAACCTGGCACCGCGCTGTTGCAGACGTTTCAGCCCGAACACCCGGTGATCCGCGCGATCCTGTCAGGCGACGAAGAAGGCTTCTGGCGGGCCGAGGCGGACGAGCGCCGTCAGGCCGGTGTGCCACCATTCGGGCGTATGGCGGGGATCATCCTATCGTCGCCCGACGCGCAAGAAGTTTTCAATTTCGCCACCGAACTGGCCCGCCGCGATGCGCCTGTGCGCGCGGTTGGCGCGCAGGTGTTTGGCCCCGCGCCCGCGCCGATTGCGCGTGTGCGTGGGCGGCATCGCGTGCGCTTATTGGTGAAGGCGCCCAAAGGCGTCGCGCTGCAAGGGGCGGTGGCACATTGGATCGGGCAGTTGAAACCGCCCGCCAATCTGCGCCTTGCCGTGGATATCGACCCGCAAAGCTTTTACTGAGGGGCGGGTCAGGCCGGTTGCCGCACGCCCCGCTGATCGACAAGGAAATCAGTGATCATTGCGCCGATCCACATGCACAGCAGGGCCAGCCAAGCCGTGCCCGCAAATACCGACCCGCCGGTCACGCCGTTGCCGATGGCGCAGCCGCCCGCCAGCATCCCACCAAAGCCCATAAAGGCGGCCCCGGTCAGGGCGCGGCGCATGTTGGCCTCATTGTCAAAGCCCTGAAACTTGAACTCTTTGGTCAGCCACGAGGCCAGAAACGAGCCCAAAAATACGCCCGGCACAAGGCCCACGTCGAATTCCAGAATGGCGGTATGATCAAGGAAGAACATCAGTGTGCTGGCCGAAGGGCCGGTGAATGTCGCGCTTTCCACCGGGATCGGATCAAACGCCACCTGTGACAGCGCGTAGGTCGACACCCAACCAACCGCGACGGCAAAGCCTACGCCCGAGGCAAAGATCAGGCGCCAGATGCCGATTTTATTGCGTGCGGCGACGATAAGCGCAAGAACGGCTGTGGCAAGGCCAAGGAGCAAGCCGAACACGTCCGGCAGGCCAAGCGCGGCCAGCAAATCCATGTTCTGCCCGCCCGAGGTGATCCACATCGCCGCCAGCGTGTCGCGCGTGGGCGCAAGCCACCCGGACAGGCTCATTTGCGCGACAACCGCAAAGACAAGCCCCGATACGACTGACCGCAGGTTGCCCGTGGCCGCCAGCACCAGCAACCGGCCCGAACAGCCCCGCGCCAGCACCATGCCCACACCGAATAATAGCCCGCCTATGACCGCCCCCGACCAACTGCCCGGCACGGCCATGATGCGGGCGTCCTCGGCCCGGAACAGGCCCAGATATTGTGCGCCCTGCACCCAGACCAAGGCGGTTGAAAAGGTCAGCAGCCAAACCGCGACCTTGTCGCCCATCTGGCCGCGGGCGAATTCCACCGAGGCCGCGCGCAGACAAAACCGCGAGCGTTGCGCGGCCACGCCGAAAATTACGCCGGTCAGCAAGCCCAACAGCGCCGCTGCCGGAGCCTCGCCGATGCCTTCTACAAGTGTCAGAATATCCATGTCGCGCGCCCTTCGATATCTGGGCACGCTGTGTTGCATAGACAAAATTGAATGTCTTTGATCCAGATCAGGCCAAGTATTTGCCGCATAGATCGCTGTGCAAGCCGTGTGGCGCGGGCGATTTTTTCCGACCAATGCAATTTGGCCCTCTTATCAACCCTGACAGATGAGCGTAAACGAATGCCATGAGAGCCCCTGTCCCCTTGTCTGACGCCCGGCATTTGCCCCTGTGGCGACGCCCTGTGACCTTGCTTTTCCTGATGGCTGCGGCCATGCCGGTGGCGTTTGCCACTTGGTCGGCACTGCTCAACAACTTCGTGATCGAGGCGGCAGGCTTTGACGGGTCTGACATCGGCTGGTTGCACACGGTGCGCGAGATTCCGGGCTTTCTAGCCATCGGCGTGATTGCGATCATCATTTTCATGCGCGAACAAGTGCTGGGTCTGGTCTCACTTGTCTTGCTGGGTGTGGCCACGGCCCTGACAGCGCAATTCCCGTCGCTGGGCGGTATCCTGACCATCACCATGCTCAGCTCCATCGGCTTTCACTATTTCGAGACGGTCAACCAATCGCTGCAACTGCAATGGATCGACAAGCTGCGCGCGCCGCAGGTTCTGGGCTGGCTGATCGCCGCCGGGTCGGGCGCGACGCTCGTGGCTTATGTTCTGATCGTCATGACGTGGGAGGCGTTCGACCTGAGCTATAACACCGTCTACCTGCTGGCCGGCGGCTTTACCGCGCTGGTCTCGTTGTTTTGCCTGTTTGCCTACCCCCAGTTCGAGGCCCCGAACCCACAGGTCAAGCGCATGGTGCTGCGCCGCCGCTACTGGCTGTATTATGCGCTGCAATTCATGGCAGGCGCGCGGCGACAGATCTTTGTGGTGTTCGCGGGCTTCATGATGGTGGAAAAATTCGGCTTTGCCGTGCATGAGGTCACGGCGCTGTTCCTGATCAATCTGATGGCCAACATGATCTGCGCGCCATTGATGGGCCGTGCCGTGCATCGCTATGGCGAACGCGCGACGCTGCTGTTTGAATATGCCGGTCTGGCG
>DATFJQ010000252.1:0-3994 GCA_035269125.1 Roseovarius sp. | reverse complement strand
AGGTGCAAGGGGCAGGCCGCATGATCGGGCGCAGGTTTACGCGCAAGGCTGAAGACCAAGAACCAGAGCCGCGAGGCTTTGATGATTTTGACTTGCGCCTTGGCGACTTGATGCGCGGAGAGCGCGCGACACTCGGAAAATCCCTTTTGGACGTTGAGCGTGAATTGCGCATCAAAGCGTCCTATGTGGCGGCCATCGAAAACGCTGACCCCAGTGCCTTTGATACGCCCGGTTTTATTCCGGGCTACGTGCGATCCTACGCCCGCTATCTGAACATGGACCCCGACAAGTCTTTTGCAGCCTTTTGTGCGGAAAGTGGGTTTTCAACGGCACATGGCATGTCCGCCGAAGCCTCTTCTGTGCGCAAGCCGCAACAGGCTGTGCAAAAACGGTCCGCGCGCCCGGTCGATCCTTTGATGTCGCCAAACACGCCCTTTGCCCCGGCCAAGGAAAGCATGTTCTCGCGGGTTGAACCCGGTGCCATCGGGTCGGTTTTGGTGCTGGTGGGGTTGATCACTGCGCTTGGCTATGGCGGTTGGACCGTGTTGACCGAAGTGCAGCGCGTGCAATTTGCCCCCGTTGAAAACACCCCGGATGTTCTGGCCGATCTGGACCCGCTGGACACTGCGGGGCAGGTTACGCCTGAAGATCGCGATGTCGCCGGAAACTTTGAGCCGCCGGTGGTGGATGATCGTTTGGACCGCCTTTATCGTCCCGAAGCGTTGGACGTGCCTGTTATGGTTGCGCGCGACGCGCCGATTTCGACGCTGGATCCGTCACAGGTGGGCACACTGCGCCCCGACATGCCGCGGGCCGATCGCTCAAGCGCGTTTGAGCTGGCGCGCAAGCCGGAAAGCCTGCCAAGCCCGCAAGTGGTGGAGGATCCGCTGCCGGGGTTGCGCGTTGTTGCTGTGCGCCCATCATGGGTGCGGGTGCGCGCCGCGGATGGCAGCGTGATCTTCGAAGGGATCATGAATGCGGGCGATACCTATGATGTGCCCAAAACCGAGGAGCCGCCGACATTGCGGGCCGGTGAATCCGGCGCGGTGTATTTTGCCGTGAATGGCAAGCATTACGGCCCGGCTGGCCCGCGTGGGGCGGTCACATCGAATTTGCCGCTTGAGGCCGAGGGTCTGAGCGCGGTGTATGAGGTGGCCGATATTGAGCAGGACGAAGATCTGCTGCGCTACGTGGCAGAACTTGGCGCCGGGAATCGCGTGTCACAGGATTAACCGCCACGCCCTGATTGCAAGGCGGTCGCTTGCGCCCTATCTTGGACCCTGACACAGTCAATCTCTTATAGCTTTTGGGGGCAAGCGATGTCGCTTAATCCGATCCGTCCGTGGCGCAATATCGAACGCCGCAAAAGCCGCCAGATCATGGTGGGTGATGTCCCCGTTGGGGGCGATGCGCCGATCACCGTGCAAACCATGACCAACACGGTGACCACGGATATTCCCGGCACAATTGCCCAAGTGCAGGCCGCCGCCGATGCGGGCGCAGACATCGTGCGTGTTTCGGTCCCGGATGAGGATTCAGCCCGCGCGCTGAAGGAAATCGTGCGCGAAAGCCCGGTGCCCATCGTGGCCGATATTCATTTCCATTACCGCCGCGGGATTGAGGCCGCCGAAGCCGGGGCTGCGTGTTTGCGCATCAATCCCGGCAATATCGGCAGCCCCGAGCGTGTGCGTGAGGTGATCAAGGCGGCACGCGATCATGGCTGCTCGATGCGGATCGGGGTGAATGCGGGAAGTTTGGAAAAGCACCTGCTGGACAAGTATGGCGAACCCACGCCCGACGCCATGGTTGAAAGCGGTTTGGATCATATCAAGGTCTTGCAAGACAACGACTTTCACGAATTCAAGATCAGCTGCAAGGCGTCGGATGTGTTCATGGCAACCGCCGCCTATCAGATGCTGGCCGAACAAACGGACGCCCCCATTCACCTTGGCATCACCGAGGCGGGCGGGCTGACCAGCGGCACGATCAAATCCGCCATTGGCCTTGGCAATCTGTTGTGGATGGGCATTGGTGACACGATCCGCGTCAGCCTAAGCGCCGACCCGGTGGAAGAGGTCAAGGTGGGGTATGAAATCCTCAAGTCGCTTGGCCTGCGCCACCGCGGGGTCAATATCATTTCTTGCCCGTCCTGTGCGCGACAGGGCTTTGACGTGATCAAGACGGTCGAAGCATTGGAAGACCGGCTGGAGCATATCAAAACCCCAATGAGCCTGAGCATCATCGGCTGCGTGGTTAATGGCCCCGGTGAGGCGCTGATGACCGATGTCGGTTTCACCGGCGGCGGCGCGGGCAGTGGCATGGTGTATCTGGCGGGCAAGGCCAGCCACAAGATGACCAATGACCAGATGATTGACCATATCGTCGAACAGGTCGAAAAACGCGCCGCCGAGATCGACGAAGAAGAGGCCAAGCGCCCGGCGGCCGAGTAAAAGACGCAGCAGGGCTTTTCAGCGTCGCGCCGCTGTCATATGAGGCAGGCAGCCACTTTGCCCGAGGATGCCATGCCCACCGATACCCCACAGCCGTCTTTCGTTCTGGTGCGTCCCCAGATGGGGGAAAACATCGGCGCGGCGGCGCGCGCGATGTGGAACTTCGGGCTGGACCGAATGAGCGTTATCGCCCCACGTGATGGCTGGCCCAACCCCAAAGCCGTGGCCATGGCCAGCGGCGCAGGCCGCCTGCTGGACGAGGCGCGGCTGGTTGATACCCTGCCCGAGGCGGTGGCCGATTGCCACTTTGTCATGGCTACCACGGCGCGGGCGCGCGGACTGACCAAACCGGTGTTCAGCCCCGAACGCGCCATGCAAGAGGCCGCGACCCGGATTGCCGATGGGCAAAAAGTGGCGGTGTTGTTTGGCCCCGAACGCGCGGGCCTCGAAAACGAGGATATTGCGCGCGCCAATGCGATCATCAACGTGCCGGTCAATCCCGAATTCCCAAGCCTGAACCTTGCGCAATGCGTGCTGCTGACGGGCTATGAATGGCGGCGCGCGCAAGGCAATATCATGGATGAACGCGTGGATATGGCCCGCGCGGATTGGGCCGAGCAGATCGAGATCGAGAAACTGGCCGATCACTATGATGACCGGCTAACGCAGGCGGGTTTCTTTTTCCCCGAGCATAAGGCCGAAGGGATGCGAACCAACTTGCGCAACATGTGGAGCCGCATGCCGCTGACGCGGGCCGATGTGCAGATGCTGCATGGCGTCTTGCGGCAGATGGTCCGCTGGAAAGAGCGCGGCAGTTGACCGCGCTTGAAGCGGGCAGGGGCGCGCACTACCCTACAGCGCGATAAAGCGAAGGTAGCAGGCATGACAAACAAGCGCAGTATTTTCGAGGATGTGACCGAGGCGCAACCGCCCCGTGAAGAGCCTAAAGGTGGCATGATAGACGCCGGGCGCCGGGGCGCACGGGGGGCCATTCGCTTATGGCTGATGCTGCTGTTTGCCCTTGTTGTCGTGATGATCGCCGTGGGCGGGCTGACCCGGCTGACCGATAGTGGCCTGTCGATCACCGAATGGAAACCCGTGACCGGGGCCTTGCCGCCGATGAACGCTGCAGACTGGCAGATGGAATTCGAAAAATACCGCCAGATCCCCGAATATCAATTGCAGAACAAGGGCATGAGTATGTCTGAGTTCAAGGTGATCTATTGGTGGGAATGGGGCCACCGGCAATTGGGCCGGGTGATTGGCCTTGTCTGGGCTGTCGGCTTTTTCGGGTTTCTGGCCGCGCGCAAGATACCTGCGGGCTGGACGGGTCGGCTGTTCTTTCTGGGCGTCCTTGGCGGCGCGCAGGGGGCGATTGGCTGGTGGATGGTCAGTTCGGGCCTTGATGGCGAGATGTTGGATGTCGCCAGCTACCGCTTGGCCACGCATCTGGGGCTGGCCTTTGTTATCCTTGGGTTCATCGCGTGGTATGCCATGCTATTGGGCCGCGAAGAGCGGGATCTGATGCAAGCGCGGCGCGGCAA
>DATFJQ010000251.1:0-14401 GCA_035269125.1 Roseovarius sp. | reverse complement strand
CGGTCACACGGTCGATAAACACTGGCCGCATATTTCCTACCGCGATGCCGCGCTGTGGTATGGCACCGACAAGCCCGACCTGCGCAACCCGATCAAGATGCAGGATGTCTCGGAACATTTCCGCGGCTCGGGCTTTGCCATCTTCGCCAAGCTGTTGGAACAGGACGGCACCGAAATCCGTGCTATCCCCGCGCCAACAGGCGGCAGCCGCAAGTTCTGTGACCGGATGAACGCGTTTGCCCAGAAAGAGGGCCTGCCGGGTATGGGCTATATTTTCTGGCGTGACGGTGAAAACGGGATCGAGGCCGCAGGCCCGCTGGCCAAGAACATCGGCCCCGAGCGGACCGAGGCGATCCGTTTGCAGCTTGGGCTTGGCAAGGGCGACGCTGCCTTCTTCCTTGGTGGTAAGCCAAGCGCGTTTGAAACGGTTGCGGGCAAGGCGCGCAACGTGATCGGCGAAGAATTGAACCTGACCGAGAAAGACCGCTTTGCCTTTTGCTGGGTCGTCGATTTCCCGATGTATGAAAAAGACGATGAAACCGGCGCTGTCGATTTCTCGCATAACCCGTTCTCGATGCCGCAAGGTGGGCGCGAGGCGCTGGATGGTGACCCGCTGGATGTGCTGGGCTATCAGTATGACCTTGCCTGCAACGGCTATGAACTGGTGTCAGGCGCGGTGCGGAACCACAAGCTGGACATCATGATCAAAGCCTTTGAACTGGCCGGTTATGATGAGGCCGAGGTGCACAAGCGCTTTGGCGGTCTGGTCAACGCGTTCCAATATGGCGCGCCGCCTCACGGTGGCTGCGCGGCGGGTATCGACCGTATCGTGATGCTGCTTGCGGATAAATCGAACATCCGCGAGGTGATCATGTTCCCGATGAACCAGCGCGCCGAAGACCTGATGATGAACGCCCCCTCAGAGGCGGCCAGCGATCAGTTGATGGAACTTAGCCTGCGGGTCATCGAACAGAACTGAGCCGGCTGGCCAAATCGCCAAGGGTCCGCCATTGCGCGTGCCGTGGCCGTCAGATGATGGCGCGGTCGTGCAGCCGGTCCTTGATCAGCGCCTCAACCCGCGCGGCGGCGGCATGGGTATCGCCAGGCGCCCCCTTGCGGCGACTACGAGCCAGCGAATGCGCGGCGTCGGCCAACGGCCGGTCATCAGCCGACCGGGCGACTCCATCCAAAAACTGCGCGATATAATCCAGAACCTCTTCGCTTTGGGCGTCATCCAGCAGGCTGGCGGCGTGGCTTATATCATCGCGATAGGCCAGACTGTCGGGCGCGATGGTGTCATCGGTCAGGGCGCGCGGGCCGTTTGGCTGACGCTCGGACGGCAGATTGCTCAGGATGGCCTGCTGGAACTGGGCCAAACTGTTCAGCGGTTTGATCAGGCATCCATCGGCCCCGGCGGCGGCGGCTTTGTCGGCGGCTTGGGGATCGCCGCTCAGCCCCAGCAGGACACCCACGCGCGGGCGGGCGGCGTTCAAATCTTCGATCAGGTCCAAACCCGAACCATCCGGCAGGCCGAAATCAACCACCACTGCCGACGGGCGATACACCTTGAGGTGGCGACGCGCTGAATACAGGCAATCGGCCCGCCGCAGACGCGCGCCGCTGCGCAAGGACATGAGGCGCATCGCCTCAGAGGCAAAGCGACTGTCCTCGACCAAAAGGATCGTGAGCCCTAACAGTGGGCGCATCCGGGTCGGGGCGGGGTAGGGCGAGAGTGCCTCAAGCTCATCCATGATCTGATCCTTGCGCTGAATTGATACGACTCAGGCTAGTCCGGTTTTGGCTAACAATGGGTTAACGCGGGGTTGCGTCCCCCTGTCGCTTGCCTCTGGGGCGCTGGACCTCCATAACAAGGAAACACGTGACCTAAACGGAGTGAACAATGATCGGACGTCTGAACCATGTCGCCATCGCCGTGCCGGATTTGCAGGCTGCAGCGGACCAGTATCGCAACGCGCTTGGTGCCAAAGTGGGTGAGCCGCAGGACGAACCTGATCATGGCGTGACGGTCATTTTCATCGAATTGCCCAACACAAAGATCGAACTATTGTATCCCTTGGGCGAGGATAGCCCGATCAACGGTTTCCTTGAAAAGAACCCGGCGGGCGGCATTCACCATATGTGTTTTGAGGTCGAAAACATTCTTGAGGCGCGCGATCATCTGATTCAGACCGGGGCGCGGGTGCTTGGCTCGGGCGATCCCAAGATCGGCGCCCACGGCAAGCCGGTGCTGTTTCTGCACCCCAAGGATTTCCAAGGCACGCTGGTGGAGCTGGAGCAAGTTTAATGAGCATCGCCTCGGCCATCGTTCTGTTCATGGTGATCTGGTTCATGACCTTTCTCATCGTGATCCCGTTCCGAATCGACACACAGGGCGATCTGGGTGAAATCGTGCCCGGCACGCATGCCGGATCACCGCAGAACCATCACCTCAAGAAAAAAGCATGGATAACCACCGCCATCAGTTTCGTGCTTTGGGTGATCATCGGGGGCACGATCGTTTCTGGCGTGATCTCGGTGCGTGACATCGACCTGTTCGGCCGCATGGGCCCCGAGGGCAGCATGTGGCACAGCGAAAGCGGCAGTGCGGCGGAATAAATCTGACCGTGGGGTATGCACCGCCTTAGCGGGCGGCCTTGGCTTGTAGCCGGTGGAACAGGTGGGTGAACGTGGCCGCGCCGATGATCGGGACGATCAGGTTCAGGATCGGCACTGTCAACGGCAGCGCCATCAGCACCCCGGCCATCCAAATTGTCGCCCCGTGCTTCTTGCGCATCTGCACAGCCCCCGCGCGGCCCAAACGCCGCATCGCGGCGACGGTAAAGTATTCGCGGCCCAGCAAAAAACCGTTCACGGCATAGAACACGGGCAACCCTGCAATCGGGAAAATCAGCGTCAGCAGCAGGGCCGCAATATTGGCCGCGATCAACACGCCCATGGCCGAAATTCCGTCAATGATCCCGTCGCGCAGCGGCACCTCATCGACTTTGGGTAGGCTGGGGTAGTGGCGGTCTTCAACCGCCTCGGCCACATCATCCAGAAACATTGATACAAACGCAGACGCGACCGGAACCATCAGAAAAACCGACATGACAAACATCAGCGCGACAAAGGCCCAGCTGATCACATTGTCGACCCATTGCACCTGGCCCAGCAACGGCAAGGTCACGCTGTCGCCGACAAGCCACCCGATGCCCCAGACCAGAACCGCCGTTACGGCGGCCAGCAAAAGAAGTGTAAGCCCGATGCCGCGCCACAGAACCTTGCGAAACCGGCGGTCGCCGATCTGCCCGACGGCCTTTAAAAAGTCACTCAAGATCATTCGGATACCCATTTGGTGATTTGCGTCAGATCGGGGCGGGGCCGCTCGGGCGGGGCGGCGGTTTCGGTGCCGATATGGATAAAACCCGCAACCCGTTCATGGGTGGCAAGGCCAAGTGCCGTTTCGACGAATCCGCGGTCATGGGAGGGCCACCCGCTGAGCCAATTGGCCCCCCATCCGGCGGCCAATGCAGCATTCAGCAGCGCAAGGCAAACCGCACCGGCCGAATAGGTTTGTTCAATTGGGGGGATCTTCTCGGACGGTTTTTGCACCTCGATCACCGCGACAGCCAACTGTCCGTCATCGAATTGCTGCCGCCCCTTGGTGATGTCGGCCTCATCGCGACCAAGCGATTGGCCCCTTGCCCCGGCAACCTCGCCCAATCGACGCAACGCGGCGCGTTCCAAGACGATAAACCGCCAAGGCTCAAGCTTGCCGTGATCGGGGCTGCGCGCTGCGGCGGTCAGAATCGGCATCAACTGGTCACGGGTGGGCGTTGGCACGCCAAGCGTTTTGGCCGGGCGCGAGCGGCGGTTCAGTAAAAACTGCATGGCGTCGGTGTTTGGCTTGGGCATGTCTATCCTGTCGAGGTTGCAAAGTCTCGACTACATGTCGGGGCATGGGCCAGCAGGGTCAAGCCCATGCGCGGCATCTGGTGAAGATTGCGGTGAGGCGCTATGCAGCCGGCATGGCGAAATCACAACTTAGCCACCTTGCCGTGCCCGGCGCGCGCATCGCGGTGCGTGTCACGCCCAAGGCGTCGCGCAACAAGATCACGCAGGGTGACGATGGCACCGTGCGGGCCTATGTCACTGTGCCGCCTGCGGATGGCAAGGCCAACATCGCGGTTCAGGGGCTTTTGGCCAAGGCGCTGGGTGTTCCCAAGGCACGGCTGACCCTGGCAAAAGGCCAAAAGACGCGCGATAAGATATTCATGGTTTCAATGGACTAGGCCCATTTTGGATCATTTGTCATCCGGGCGGATCGAATAGACACCCTCGGGCAAGTTCAGGGCCGCGCCCAAATCGCGCAGTTGCGCCATGGACAAGGTGATTTTCTGCGTCGTGTCGGTGCGCGGATCATATTGTTCGATCGTCACACATTCCTCGAACGCGTTGATCACCAAATCCTCTTGCAAAGGCGCCTCACCGTCATCAACAAGTGTCACAACGGTCGAGTCGAATTCATGTTCAATTGAAAACATGACGGCAGACTACCCGGTTGGCGGCACTTTGCAAGCACCGGTCTTACCCTGTCAAAAGACTTTAAGACCGCCGAAAACCTGCTAAATTTCAAACATGCCCATATTGGAGCTCCGCTATGCGTTTGATTGCCTTTCTGTGTCTGATTGGTTTGGCCGGTTGTGTCTCAACTGTTCCGCCGCAATCTCCGACGCGGCCCGCCCCGCAACCAACGGCAAGTCCCCCGGCCACGCCGGCGCGCGCCAAAGTCGAACAGTTCGTCTCGGTGGTGCAATCCGTAGAACCCGTCGCCGAGGCGGTGTGCCGTCAACGCACCAAACCCGGAACGAACTGTGATTTTCGTATCGTGGTTGATGATCGTCCGGGCCAGCCGGTGAATGCCTATCAAACATTGGATCGCACAGGCCGCCCGATCTTGGCTTTTACGTTGCCGATGATTGCCGAGGTGCGCAACCGTGATGAATTGGCATTTGTCATGGGGCACGAGGCCGCCCACCACATCGCCGGGCATATTCCGCGCCAAAAGCAAAACGCCATGGCCGGGGCTGTGTTGTTGGGCAGTTTGGCCACACTCAGCGGGGCCAATGCGGATGCTGTGCGCTCGGCGGCCGATCTTGGGGCATCGGTGGGCGCGCGCAGCTATTCCAAAGAGTTTGAGCTGGAGGCCGATGCGCTTGGCACCGTCATCACGCGCCGCGCAGGCTATGATCCGGTCCGCGGCGCGGTATTCTTTGCACGCATTCCCGATCCGGGTGATCGGTTTCTTGGAACCCACCCGCCGAATGCGCAACGCATAGAAACCGTGCGCCGGGTCGATGCGCAGTTGCGGTAAGACATGAACCAATTAAGCGCCGTCATTTCTGATCGCGGGTCAAAATACGCGGTTTCGGGGGCACCAGCGCCCGACCGTGCGGCGGTGGATGCGTTTTTGAAAGACCTAAAACGCGACAAGAAATTCGCCAAGGCCACCCACAACACATGGGCAGTCAGTCTGTCTGATGGGACGCCCCTCAAGGGCGATGACGGGGAATCCGGGGCAGGGATGGTGATTTTACGGATGCTGGAACGGGCGGAATTGCGCGATCATGTGATTGTTGTAACGCGTTGGTATGGCGGCAAACATCTGGGCGGAGATCGCTTTCGCCACGTTCAGGATTGCGTGCGCGCCTATCTGGACAGGTTCATCGGTTGACTCATGTCAAGGCCGCGATTCGGCAACTGTCTTAGGGTGTGGGCATGCGCCGATCTCGTTTTGGCGCCGGAGAAAAGGGAGTGACCCAATGTCCTCAACCACGACGTTAAAGCGCCACGCCGGACTGGTTGATCGTATGGCCAACACCGTTGGCGTCGATCTGGAAGAAAAAGTCATGCAAGGTCAGCTTGATTTTGACGGCATTAGCGATGCTGTTCTGAATTGTGTTGGCTGCACAGCGCCGGATGAGTGTGAACACTGGCTGGCCCTCAATAGCAGTGGGGCAGACAGCGCGCCGGGCATGTGTCGCAACAGTGAATTGTTCGCCACATTGAAGGCTGGAAAGCTGGCCTGATATGCAACCCCTTGGCGATCAATGCCGCCACTACTGGCGGGTTCAGGATATGGCCCGGACCACGGATGTGGATTTGGTCGGCGCGTTTCGTGATGGTCGGATCACATCGCATGAATGGGCTGCGATGATCGACCTTTGCCGCGCCTGCGATTGGGGCGAAGGGTGTCAAGCTTGGGTGCAAGCCGCACAGGCCCCTCGGCCCATTCCGTCCCAATGCAAAAATAAAGCCCGGTTTGCGCTGTTGAAATGTGAACAGGAGTTGGCCCAAAGATGACCGCACAAATCAGACATTTGGGGGATCCAAACCTGCATTTCTGGCTAACCCGATCCATTGCGCGCGCGGTTGACGTCAACCTGTCCGATGCTTTGGCCTGTGGCAGTCTGAGTGTGCAATCCTATTCGGATTTGGTGACGCGATGCCGTAAATGTCAGCATGTTGAACGCTGCGAGGCGTGGCTGGCAAAGCACGGAGGAGACGCACAGGCCGTGCCCGACTATTGTCCGAATGCCAATATCATGAACCGTCTTGCAGCCACCTTGAACGGTTAAATCTGTTGATCGTGCCGGGCTGTGCGCTGAACGCGGCGTTGGTGGCGATTATATAGCGTAGGCGCTAATATGTGATCATAGATCACTGCCGCGATCTGTTTGAGACCCGGCAAGGCAACCACCCAAGCCAGAAACCGGAAACGTGGCAATTGCCGCCACAGCACGATAAAAGCGTCCACCCCCACAAAGAGCTGCCCTTGGTGCAAGACATGTAGGCGGCGCGCGGCGATATCGGCATTGATGCCATAGCGATCAAGGTCGCCGTGGTGCAGGTCGTCGAACCTGATCGGCAGATCATTGGCCTGCGCGGTTTTGCTGTAATGCCCGATTTCGGTGCTACAGACCGGGCATTGGCCATTGTAAAGAACGCGGGTTTCGTCAGTCATGCGGGCCTCCTCAGCGAAAGGTAGCACAGATCACTATTCAGGCCAGCTACCGGGTTGCGGTCAATCGCCGCCGGTTTCTTCTGACAACCATGCCGCGGCGTCGGATGTGCATCCGGTCTGCTCCCAGCTTATCACCGGTAGATCGTAAGGATGATCGCGCTCAATGAGGCGCACCAGATCACTCCGCAGGTCGGCCCGTGTTTTGAGAGTAAGCAGAACCTCGTGCTCTTCCTCGATCCGGCCCTGCCAGTGAAACAGGCTGACGATATCGGGGGTGATATTGGCGCAAGCCGCAAGCCGCATTTTCAGCGCGCTGTTGGCCAAGGCGCGTGCGCAGTCGAGGTTAGGGCATGGGGTGCTGACATGGATCATGGCGAAGCTCCTTTCAGGATGGAAAAGTAAGCGCTTGCCAGACCACCCTAACGACGCCGTAGGCTTCTGTTAAGAATATCCGTCCCGGTGCATCCTATCTGCCCCGTGCCAGCCGGGCGCGGCAGCGCCCCTAGCTGCCTTGGGCGATCGCGGTGCCGATCCCGATAAAGAAACAGGCCGAGGCAACAACGATGAACACATGCCAAATGGCGTTGGAAAATCGCAGGCTTTCCCAGCAGTAAAACACCACGCCACCGGTATAAAGCAGCCCACCCACGGCAATCAGCCCAAGGCTTAGCCCGGGCAGGATCGGCACAAGCGGAACAAACAGCGCCAGCCCGGCCCATCCAAGTGCGACATAGGGCAGCCAGCCGGTTGTCATTTCCCCGCGCGCGGCCATCAATTTGGCACCCGCCCCGACCAGCGCAAAGATCCACACGATCAGCAGCACCACATAGCCGAACGCGGTGCCAAGCAAGACGCCAAGTGGCGTGAATGTGCCCGCGATTTTGACATAAATCGCCGCGTGATCCAGTCGGCGAAGGATCGGCCGCGCGGCGGTGTGCGCCGCCATGTGATAGGCCGCCGAGGCGGTCAGCATGACAATCAGCGCAGCACAGTACAGGATGGTCGCCGCCAAGGTGGGCCCGTCCATCTGAAACGCCCATAGCGCGAAAAGCATGGCAACACCAACAATCGCCGCACCGATGCCCACGATATGCACGATGCCATCGGCGATGCGTTCCGCGCGTGAATAGTCAGGATAGGACAAATCAATCATGCCTCTTGGTGTGACAGGAAAACGTAAACGCTAGGATAATATCAAAAGACAGCTAGCCAAAACGCTTTTGGTGGTCAGATACCGCTTAACGCAGGATCCGGCCCCACAAATCATACTCTCCGGCTTCGTCCACCTCGACGTTCACGATGTCGCCAATGCGCAAACCGTCAGTGTTTTCGTCGATGAACAAACAGCCGTCGATTTCGGGGGCGTCGCCCTTGGTGCGGCAGGTGGCGATCCCATCGGCATCGATATCATCGACGATCACCTGTTGATGGCTGCCCACCTTGGCGGCCAGTTTCGCCTCGGAAATGGCTTGGGCTTTTTCCATGAACTGGTCCCAACGGTCTTGCTTGATCTCTTCGGGCACATGATCGGGTAAATCGTTTGATCGGGCGCCATCAACGTTTTCGTATTTGAAACAGCCGACACGATCCAACTGCGCCTCGTCCAGCCATTCCAGCAGCGTCTGAAACTCACCCTCGGTTTCGCCGGGATAGCCCACGATAAATGTCGAGCGCAGGGTGATATCGGGGCAATCGCGCCGCCAAGCGGCGATTTCGTCCAGCGTTTTCGCGGCCGCAGCGGGGCGCGCCATCCGTTTCAGGGTGTCGGGGTGGGCATGTTGAAAGGGGATGTCCAGATAGGGCAACACCAGCCCTTCGGCCATCAGCGGTATCAATTGCCGGACATGCGGGTAGGGATACACATAATGCAACCGCACCCATGCCCCGAGCGATCCAAGGTCGCGTGCCAGATCGGTGATATGCGCCCGATGGCCGCCGGTTACGGCATGTTTGGTATCCACGCCATAGGCCGAGGTGTCTTGCGAAATCACCAGCAATTCGCGCACGCCGTTTTCAACCAGCTTTTCAGCTTCGCGGATCACCGCATGGGCCGGACGGCTGGCCAGTTTTCCGCGCATGTCCGGTATGATGCAGAACTTGCACTTGTGATTGCAGCCCTCGGAAATTTTCAAATAGCTGTAGTGCCGCGGTGTCAGCTTGACGCCACTGGACGGCAGCAAATCCACAAACGGGTCGGGCGCGGGCGGCACGGCGGAATGCACCGCATCCAGCACCTGTTCGTATTGGTGCGGTCCGGTGACCGCCAATACCTTGGGGTGCGCCCCTGTGATATAGTCGGGCTCGGCCCCCAAGCACCCGGTCACGATCACGCGGCCGTTTTCGGTAAGGGCTTCGCCGATGGCCTCAAGCGATTCGGCCTTGGCTGAATCAAGAAAGCCACAGGTATTCACGATCACCGCATCGGCACCGGAATAGTCCGGCGAGATGCCATAGCCTTCGGCGCGCAGCCGGGTCAGGATGCGTTCGCTGTCGACAAGCGCCTTGGGGCAGCCAAGGCTGACCATGCCGATGGTCGGCTGGCCCTTGCGGGTGGAGTGCGTCACGCGGGCGCGGGCCAGATCAGGCCGCAGATCGGGGGGATTGGTGCTCATGCGTTGGCATATAATCCAGCACAGGCTGTGCGGGAAGGGAAAAGCGGTTGTTGGCGAAACAGCGCCCGCCTACACTTGATACAATCGGCAAAGGAGAACGGGTATGCGGTGGGTGATACGTCTGGTGGCTTTGGTGGTGGTCTTGGCGGTTGTCGCCATCGCATCCTTTTTTCTTTTGCCCAGTGACAGGATCGCGCGAATCGCGGCTGATCAGATCACAAGCGCCACGGGCCGTCAGGTGACCATGTCGGGCGATACCACGATCAGTTTCTACCCCGTGCTTGGGGTCAGCACAGGGGCGGTCACGGTGGCCAATGCCGATTGGTCCACGTCCGGGCCGATGCTGACCGCCGAAAGCCTGAAAATCGGGGTCGAGCCGACAGCCCTGTTCGGCGGCGACATTCGAATCACTGGCCTTGAGGCCGTTAAACCGGAAATCCTGCTGGAGCGCGCTACCGACGGGCGTGTGAATTGGGAGCTCGGGGTTGAAGGTGTTGCCGCCTCCGGTCAGGCCCCTGAAGGTCAGGTTGCGCGATCGGAACGCTTGTCGCTGACCTTGGACAGGGCCCTGATTACTAAAGCCGCGCTTAGCTATGTAGATCATGCCACGTCCGAGCGCTTTGATCTGCGCGACATGAGCCTTGATCTGCGCTGGCCGGATTACGATGGGGCTGCCACGTTCGAGGCGTCAGGCACCCTTGCCGGGCAGCCCGTGAACGTTGCAGGGCAATTGGAAAAGGTCAGTAATTTCATCGACGGTGGTGTGTCGGATTTACAGGCGAAGGTTACGGCCTCTGGGGGCGTGGTGTCGTTTGATGGCCAGGCGGGCGCACAGCCGCAAGTGGGCGGTCGCCTGACGGCCGATCTGGATAACACTGCCGCGTTTTTGGCCGCGTTCGGCGTGTCGGGCGTAGATATCCCTCAAGGGCTTGGGCGGGCGGTGTCGCTGTCGAGCGATCTGACGCTGACACCCGATATGCGCCTGTCGCTGCGGGACACCACGCTTGGGCTGGATCAAAACCGTCTTACGGGGGCGGCCGATATCCATCTGGGCGGGGCCAAGCCGCAGGTGAACGCGCAACTCAACGCGGACGCCTTGGACTTTTCGGCGCTGGCCGCCTCGTCTAGCGGTGGGGCTGACAGTGGCGGCACTGGGGGCGGAGCCGTTCCAGCGGGCGGCTGGCCGACAACACCGATTGACGCCAGTGCCTTGGCCCTGGCCGATGCCGAGGTCGCGCTGGTGGCCAGCAGCGTGGACCTTGGGGATTTTAAGCTGGGTAAAACCCGCAGCCTGATCACGCTGGACCGGTCGCGCGCGGTGTTCGAGCTGCGCGAGCTGCGCGCCTATAGCGGGCTGATCACAGGGCAATTTGTGATGAACAATCGCTCTGGCCTGTCGGTGGGCGGCCAGATGACGGCGGCCGATATTGATTTGAAAAGCTTTCTGACGGACGCGGTCGATATTTCGCGCTTTGCCACAACCGGCGATGCCGAAGTCAGCTTTTTGGGGGTGGGCCAATCCTTGCACGCGATCATGAACAGCCTGAAAGGCGATGGGTCGATCAAGACAGGGCGCGGCGTGATTTCCGGTATTGATCTGGATCGCCTGATGCGGTCAGGCGATTTTGGCGATGGCACGACGGTGTTCGACAGCCTGAGCGCCAGTTTCACGATGCAGCAGGGGAACCTGTTCAATTCCGACCTGTTGCTAGGCTTGCCCTTGGCGCGGGCACGCGGGGAAGGGCGTATTGGCTTGGGCGCGCGCGATATTGATTACCTGTTCACGCCCACCTTGCTGGAAGGCGAAAATCGCAAAGGTCTGGCTATTCCCGTGCGTGTTCGTGGACCGTGGTCAAACCCGAAAATCACGCCCGATCTGGAAAAGGCGCTGGACCTGAACCTGAAGGCGGAAAAAGAAAAGCTGGAACAGAAAGTGCGCGAAGAGCGCAAAAAGCTTGAGGCGCAGGCCGAGGAAGAAGTGAACAAGGCCATCGAGAAAGAGCTTGGCGTGACCGTGCAAGAGGGCCAATCCCTGGAGGACGCGTTCAAAAAGAAACTGGAAGACGAGGCCGCGAAGGGCCTTTTGAAGTTGTTCGAATGACGACAAAAAAACCGGGCGCATCTGCAAAAGATACGCCCGGTCTGAAATTGATGGTCATGGTTTGCGCGGCTTACCTCTTGCGGTCGCGGCGCGAACTCATCGGTTGGAACGCCACGCCGACATGCGCCTCGCAATAGGGCTTGCCGGATTGCACGGGCAGGCCGCAAAACCAGAAATCATCCGTGGCGGGATCACCAACGGGCCATTTGCAGGTCCGCTCGGTCAATTCCATCAAAGACAGTTTTTTCGCCTTCTTCTCGATTTCGCTGACTTTGGCCAAAGCCGCTGGGTCAATCTCATTGGTCGACGGTTGCGGCGGCAAAGGTTGGCCCGCGGGAATGATCTGTTTCACCCGTGAAACCGGGACGACCGGCGCGGCGGCTGCGGGCTTTTCCTCGGCGGCGGGTTTTGGCTCGGGCTTGGGCGCGGGTTTAGGGGCCGGTTTGGCCTCGGCCTTGGGCGTCGATGGCTTCGCCTTGGGCGCGCTCTCGGACGCGGCCGCGGCCCCGCCTGAGCCATTGCGATTGGACAGGCCAAGGCGATGCACCTTGCCAATCACCGCGTTGCGGGTCACCCCGCCCAATTCCTTGGCGATCTGGCTGGCGGACTGACCCTCGCCCCAAAGTTTTTTCAGCAATTCGACGCGTTCGTCGCTCCAGGACATGGTGCTTTTCCTATCTCAAAAGGCGGCCGGTTGCCCGCGCCGCCCTGCAAAATCCGTGACTGGCCCTATTCTAATCACTCACCAGTAAGTTACAAGGCATCGAATCAACCACGTTTCATGATTGGGGTCAGCATGTCAGACAGCTTGGAAATGGGCACGCGTCGCTTTGGGCGGGTCAACTGGCTGGGCCTTTATACGTTGGCCTCGCGAGAGGTGCAGCGCTTTATGGCGGTCTGGACGCAAACCTTGCTGGCGCCATTGGTGACCGGCGGGCTGTTCATGGTGATCTTTTCAATCGCCATCGGCCCGCGCCGCGGTGATGTGATGGGTGTGGATTTCACCACCTTCATCGCGCCGGGGATCATGATGATGACCGTGATTCAAAACGCGTTTGCCAATACCTCGTCCTCGATCGTGATCTCTAAGGTGCAGGGCAATATCGTCGACACGCTGATGCCGCCGCTGTCGGGCGGTGAGCTGGTGCTGGGCTATCTTGCCGGGGGCGTCGGGCGCGGTGTGTTCGTGGCGCTTGCGATCAGCGCAGGGCTGTTCGCAGTGCTTGGCATTGTCCCGGCGCACCCGGTCTGGGCGCTGATCTTCGTGCTGCTAGGCGCGACCTTCATGAGCGGGGTCGGCATCGTCGCGGGAATCTTCGCTAACAAGTTCGACCAGATGGCGGCGATCACCAATTTCGTGGTGACACCGCTGGCGTTCCTCTCGGGCACCTTCTACTCGGTCGAGGCGCTGCCGGCGGGGCTCTATTCGATCACCCATTTCAACCCGGTCTTCTACCTGATCGACGGGGTGCGCTTTGGGGTGATCGGCGTCTCGGACAGCGCACCGATGCTGGGCCTTGCGGTCGGTGCAGGCTCCACCCTCGCCGTCAGCCTTCTGGCGTGGTGGATGCTGGCACGGGGCTACCGGCTCAAGGCATGACGGATACGCAGGCTTCAGCCAGCGCCCGCAAGCAGCAACAGCGGCAGCAAGGCAAGGCCAAGGAACCCCAGCCCGCCGCCGCCGTCATCCCCATCGTCCGCCGCCGCCGCAGTGGTGCTCTCGTCCTCTGATGGCGGCTCTTGCGGGGGCAGCACCGGCACGCCCGGCAAGATCGCCTCACCCTGATCCTCGCTCTCGTCAGGGCCGGTCTCTGCGCCACTCATCAGGAATGACAGCAGGTTCGCCTCTGCCGCCTCGGCTTGCGGTGTGCCCTCTATCGTCATGTCGTCGATCACCGGGTCCACACCCTCAGATGCCCCGGCCACGCTGTAAAGTTCCTGCGTATAGACCGGGTTCGACATCTCGATCACCAGAATCTCGTGCGGGGCCAGATCGGTCATCAACACGCCATCCTCGAACAGCGCTTCGGGGTCGTCTTGCGTCACGCGCGGCTCTGCATTGGTCGAGGTGGGGTTTTCGCCTTCGGCCACCCCCAGCCGCGTGATCGAGACCCTTTCGGCAGAATTGACGAGGTTGCTGAAATCAATCACCTGTTCCTGCGTCTCGTCCGAGGTCGAGGCCAGATAGGTCACCAGCCGGTCATCGGCGAAAAAACTGTGGACATCCGCCGTATCGCCTTCGATCTCGGTTTCGCGCCGTTCGCTGCCCACAAGTGACAGCGGGCGGGTGCCGGGCAGGGTTTCGCTCATGATCCGGAACATCTCTCCGGCGACGCGCAGATCGCCATCGCCTTCGCCCTTGGCCAGACCGGTGCGGCTGTTCATCTGAACCGGCCAGACATGCGCCGCCTTCACGCCGCCCCATTCGAACGCCTCGACGATATTGAGCATCTCATGCGCCTGTTTCAGGCCAAACTCGTCCTGGCGATCATCACTGACCGACCGCTTGAGGTTCCATTCGGTGGCGTAGACCTCAAGATCCGGCATTGCCTCGCGCCATGTGTCGTCGATCTGCGACAGCTCGAAGTACCGGCTATTGGGTGTTTCATCGCCACGTGAATAGATATGTGCGACCACGGCGTCGATGCTCTCGCGCTCGGCTTC
>DATFJQ010000250.1:0-7367 GCA_035269125.1 Roseovarius sp. | reverse complement strand
TGGGGCTTGCCGGCATCGGTTGCGGTCGTGTCGGACATTCTTTCCTCCCTGCGAATATCCCGAAAGGGCACGTTGGCCCTCAGGTGTCCGGCTGCGCGTGTGCCGGGGTGAAGTTTTCTGTGAAAAAGCGGTGCCAGTTGCCGCCTATAAGGCCAGCAACCTCTGCGTCGTCAAAGCCCACGCGGCGCAAGCCCTGTTCGATGTTGCCGAAGTCGCGATTGTCGCGGAACCAATCGGGTTGATCCGGGAAGCCCGGCGCGCTGGCCGAGCCTTCGCCATAGTCGATCTCCTTGGTCCAGCGGCCCACGCGCATCCATTCCACGATGCTGTCGGGCTGATCTTGGCACAGGTCGGACCCAATGCCGAAATGCTGGGCGCCGAACCGGTCGGCGGCGGTGGCGATCATCTGGCAGAAGTCATCAACGGTGCAGTCGGATTTGCCGCGCAGGTGATGCGGATATAACGAAAAGCCCATCATGCCGCCGTTTTCCACCACGGCACGCACCACATCGTCGCGCTTGTTGCGCAGGGCGGGTTGCCATGAATGCAGGTTGGCATGGGTGATGGCGATGGGGCGCTGCGAAACCTCGGCCGCTTCGATGGTGGAACGGTCGGCAGAATGGCTCATGTCCACCACCAGCCCGACGCGGTTCATTTCCTTGATCACCTGTTTGCCCATCCGGGTCAGGCCGGGGTCTTCGGCCTCGTAACAGCCCGTCGCCAGTAGCGATTGGTTGTTATAGCTCAGCTGCATGAACCGCGCGCCCAGCTTGTGCAGCACTTCGACAAGGCCGATGTCATCCTCGATGGGCGAGGGGTTTTGAAAGCCAAAGAAAATCGCCGTGCGCCCGGTTTCGCGGGCTTTTTCAACATCGCTGGCCCATTCCCCATGGAAAATCAGATCGGGGTATTGCTCGAACCAGCGGTTCCATTTCTCGAAATTGAGGACGGTTTCGCGGAAATTCTCGTGATAGGCGATGGTCACATGCACCGCATCGACGCCGCCTTCGCGCATCTGGCGAAAGACCTTTTCGGACCAGTTGGCATATTGCAGACAGTCGATGCGGTAGGTCATGGCGCTTACTCCGGCGTGCCGGCGGCGGTGTAGGTGGTCTTCATGGTGGTGAAGAACTCGGCCGCGGCTTGGCCCTGTTCGCGCGGCCCATAAGAGCTGTCGCCGCGTCCGCCGAAGGGCACGTGATAATCCATACCGCCGGTGGGCAGGTTGACGGTGACAATGCCGGTGCGGGCATTTTGCTTGAAGTGCGAGGCGCGGGCCAGCGAGCTGGTTATGATGCCAGAGCTGAGGCCAAAGCGGGTATCGTTGACGGTGGCCAGCGCCTCGTCATAGCTGCCGACCTTGATCACATTGGTGATAGGTGCAAACAGTTCCTCGCGGCTGATCGCCATGTCGTTGGTGGCGTTCACGAAAACGCCGGGCGACATGTAGTAGCCTTCGTGCGGCATGTTCAAACGCTCGCCGCCGCAGGCCAGTTCGGCCCCCTCGGCGCGGCCTTTCTCAACCCATTTCAGATTTTCCGACAGTTGGCTTTCGCTGACAACCGGGCCCATCTGCGTGCCCTCTTCCAGCGCGTGGCCGACTTTCATCGCCTTGGTCGCAGCGACCAGTTTTTCGACAAACGCGTCGTGGATCGCCTCATGCACGATCAGGCGTGACGACGCGGTGCATTTCTGGCCGGTGCCACTGAAGGCGCCATTGAGGGTCATGGCGACGGCCACGTCCAGATCACCATCGTCCATCACCGCCAGCGCGTTCTTGGAGCCCATTTCCATTTGCAATTTGGTCATGTTGGGCAGGGCAGCGGCGGCGATGCCACGACCCACGGGGACCGAGCCGGTAAAGGTCATGGCGTCGATCTTGGGGGTTTCGGCCAGCGCCTGACCAATGCCACCGCCCGATCCCATGACAAGGTTCACCAGCCCCTTGGGAATATCTTGGCGCGAAATGATTTCGGCCAGCGCATGGGCCGAACCGGGCACGAGGTTGGCGGGTTTCCAGACAACCGCGTTGCCATAGGCCAGCGCCGGGGCGATTTTCCATGCCGGGATGGCGGTGGGGAAGTTCCAGGGCGAGATGACGCCGACAACGCCGACGGGCTCACGCTTGATATCCACCTCGACGCCGGGGCGCACGGATTGCGCGTTTTGGCCCAGTTGGCGCAGGATTTCGGCGGCGTAATAGGTGAAATGCTGGCCCGAGCGATACACCTCGCCGCGGCCTTCGGCGCGGGGCTTGCCCTCTTCACGGGCCAGCAATTCGCCCAGTTCATCGGCGCGCGCCATCAATTCGTTACCGATGGCCATCAGCACGGCTTGCTTGCGCTCCAGCCCATAAGCGGCCCACTCGGCTTGGGCGGATTTGGCGGCATCGAGGGCTGTATCCAACTGGTCGGCTGTGGCTTGTGTATACATGCCGATAAGATCGCTTAGATCAGACGGGTTGCGATTTTCGATTTCGCTGCTGCCGGCGACCCATTCACCGGCGATATAGTTCAGTTTCGTGTCGGTCATGGTGTGGGCCCTCATGCTGAGTCGCGGTTCAAACGTGTTGCCGGACAAAAGGGCACGTCATGCGCATTCAGGCAAACGCAATCTGTTGAAATTAAATTCAGTTAAGTTGAATTATGTTTTCGTGTCGCGCAGATCGGCATCCCGAATTGCACGCGCAAGCGCCCGTGTCGCCGGGGTCATCATGTCATCGGGCGGGGTCAGCATCCACAACTCCCGCCGCGCGCTGCTGTCGATCAGTGGCAGGAAACACAGATCAGACTGGCCCGGCAAGACAGCCAGTTCAGGCAACAGCGTCACCCCGACACCGGCGCGCACCAAGCTCAGCAACGAAGCTGTATTGGCCACGTTCAGCCGTGCCGTCTCGCGGATTGGAACAAAGCTTTCATCGGTGATTTGATCACACAGGCCGTTGGTGATGAAATCGACGCCTTGCAGGTCGGCCCATCCCAGATCAGACCAATTCCGCGCCAGCGGGTGATCGGCGCGGCACACCACACCAAAACGGTCGGTCAGGATCAGATGCCGCGAAAAGCCCGGTAACGGGGTCAATGTGGCAAGCCCGATATCGGCACGCTCGGCCGCCAGATCGCGTTGGATACTGTCGGAATCGCCATCACGCATGTCGATATTCACGCCCGGATATGTGGCCATGTAATCGCGCAGGATCGGCGGCATGATCACTTGCGCAACCGATGGTGTCACCGCCAGCCGCACATGGCCCAGTTCGGCCCGCGCCATGCCGGTGATCGCGGCCACTGTGCGATCGAAATGGGCCAGCTCGCGGCGTGCTTCTGCATGGATCAACTCGCCCAGCGGGGTCAGGCGGGATTTGCGGGTGCTTTCGAACAGGGGCGCGCCAACGTGATCTTCGAACTGGCGCAGCATCATCGACACAGCCGATGGCGTGCGGCCAAGCACCTCGGCGGCGTCAGCAAGGCTGCCTTGTTCGGCAACGGCGCGAAAGCAGCGCAGCATTTCCAGTTTGATCGCCAGCTTCAAATTCCCTTAAATTTCATCGCTCAGTTTTGTATTTTCTTAATACTGCGGGTGCATGCCGCGCGTCTATCGTTTTATTGATAGGGAATTGGGGTCAATGGTCTCAGTTTGGCGTGCAGTGCCGATCTGTTTGACTGGCCTTGGTGCGATTTGCAGGCTAGAACCTGTGCGCGCCCGACCGGGCGGTCACCAAGAACTGGCAGGCGACGCGATGCAAACCGACCCCGACAGTGATATGATTCCCGCATGGGTCGATGGAACGTTGACAGCCGTCGGCAAGCTTGAGGTGCATCAGCGCGGGCTGCGCCACAAGGCGGTTTCGGTGTTTGTGCTGTGTGGCGGTGATTTGTTGATTCAGCGCCGGGCCATGGGCAAGTATCACACGCCCGGCCTGTGGGCGAATACCTGCTGCACGCACCCCCATTGGAACGAAACGCCCAAGGCCTGCGCGCATCGCCGTTTGCATCAGGAATTGGGGGTGCAGGGGCTGACCCTGACCTACCGTGATCAGGTGGAATACCGCGCCGATGTGGGCGGCGGACTGATCGAGCATGAATTGGTGGATATCTTCGTGGCGCGGGTGGATCGGCGCATTGAATGTCGGCCCAACCCCGACGAGGTGATGCAGACCGATTGGATCACGCTGGATAACTTGCGCGCGCGTATCCATGCCACGCCCGAGCGGTTCACCCCTTGGCTGCGCATCTATCTTCAACAGCACGCCGGTCAGATTTTCGCCTGATGACATGTCAAACGCGGACAGGTCAGTTGTCGCGGCTGGCCACCTGATCGCCGGCCAATTGCGCCAACACCCGGTCAAACGCCTTGCCCACGGCGGTGGGGCGCAGGTTTGCATCCAACAGGTTGATCTTTGGTGTGCCGCCCTTCCACGGATAGGGATTTGCGGCAAACCAAGCGTGCCGTTCAACAAACGGTAGTTTGTCCATCATGCGAATGGCCTTGTCAGCAAAGGCGGCGTTTTGCGCATGGCTGGCCGCCCCGGGGCGGGACCAGTCGATATGGGCAAATTCTGTCACCCAAATGGGGCGGCGATAGTCCCGGTGCACCGCCTGAAGGAACTGGCGGAACGCGGCAACATCGCCATTCGGAGAATAGTAGTGCACGGCGATGAAATCGATGCGCAGCCCGCGCTGATCGGCCTGTGCCATAAAGCGGCCCAGCCATGAAGTGCGGCCCAGCGTCTGGCCTTGCGTGGTGGCGGGGCTACCAAGCCGCAGGCCGCGCGCCTCAAGCTTGGGCCACAGCGATAGGGCCTCTTCGACCGACATATCGGCCTGATGGTCGCCTGTGCCGTCGGGTTCGTTAAAGCCCAAAAGCGTTGTCACGAGTGTTGCGGACTTGATCTTTTTGCTAACGTCAGCGGCGGAATGGATCATCGGCACAAACTCAACCGAGCGCGGCTGGCGTGATTTGCTCCACATCTGGTCGGGGCGCCAGTTATAATACCAACCAAGCGCCGGGGTGTCTTCGATCCATGACAGGATGGTAAAGCGCGAATCCTCCCATGCGCCGACCCCGGCCTTCTCGGCGGCGACTGGCAAGGTCATGACGATCATCCCGATCAAAAAAGCAAGTAGACGCAGCATGGCACCCTCGATGTTTGGCACAAGCCTAATGGGGCAAATTGCGCGTTTAGGGACGGAAATGCGGCGGCAGTAAGGCCATTGCGCCCGGAGTCCAACCCAGATGTTCACTTTCGGGTGTGTGTGGCTGGTTCATGCCGGGCGGGCGCGCTAGGACATTGGCATGGATAATCAGATTCCCCTGACGCAAGACGTTGTTTTCATTGGCGGCGGTCATGCCCACGCGCTGGTTTTGCGGCGTTGGGGCATGGCGCCTGTGCCCGGTGCGCGGCTGACCTTGATCGATCCGAACCCGCGTGCGCCCTATACAGGTATGCTGCCGGGATATGTGGCCGGGCATTACGACCGCGATGCGCTGGATATCGACCTTGTGCGCCTTGCGCGCTTTGCCGGGGCACGATTGGTGCCGGGGCGCGCGGTGGCGCTGGACCGTGCCGCGCAACGTGTCACCGTCGAAGGGCGGGGCGACATTGCATATGACGTCTTGTCGATCGACATCGGCATCACCTCGGCCATGGAAGACCTGCCGGGCTTTGCCGAACACGGCATAGGGGCCAAGCCGCTGGGGCCATATGCCGCCCGTTGGGCCGGTTTTGTGGAGGATGTGGCGCAGCGCCGGGTTGCCCCGCAGGTGGCGGTGATCGGGGCCGGGGTGGCCGGGGTGGAATTGGCGCTGGCCATGCATCACCGGCTGGCACAGGTTGCGCAGGATGTGCAGGTGTCGGTGCTGGAGGCCTCGGACGCGTTGCAAGGCATCGCCAAGGGCACCCGCAAGGCGCTTTTTCGGGCTATGCGTGATGCTGGCATCACGCTGCGCGAACGGGCCGGGATTGCCGAGGTTACCGCGCAAGGTGTGACGCTTGACACAGGCGATCAGATTGCCGCCGAACTGGTGGTTGGCGCCGCCGGCGCGCGGCCTTGGGGGTGGTTGAACGACACCGATCTGCCGTTGGAGAACGGATTTATCAAGGTGGATCAGACCCTACGTTTGGTTGATAACCCGGCGGTGTTCGCGGCAGGCGATTGCGCGCATCTGACCCATGCGCCGCGCCCCAAGGCCGGGGTTTATGCGGTGCGGGCTGCGCCGGTTCTTTATGACAACCTGCGCGCGGCGCTGACGGGCGGGGCCGCGCGGGCCTTCTCTCCGCAGGGGGATTTCCTAAAGCTTGTCTCGCTAGGGGCCAAACGTGCGGTGGCGGACAAGGGCGGTTTCGGCGTGCATCTTCCGGGGCTATGGCGCTGGAAGGATCGTATTGACCAAACCTTTATGCAGCAGTTTCGCGATTTGCCAGCCATGCCCGCGCCCAAGCTGCCCGATGGTGCGGCGAATGGCGTGCATGCTGAGATGTCGGATCACCCGATGATCTGCGGCGGCTGTGGGGCCAAGGTGGGGCCGGGGGCCTTGGGCGATCTGTTGGCGGGCTTGCGGCATGTGGACCGGCCTGACGTGATCAGCCTGCCGGGCGACGATGCCGGTGTTCTTCAGATTGGCGGACAACGACAGGTGATCAGCACCGACCATTTGCGCGGCTTTACCCTTGATCCGTGGCGCATGGCCCGGATTGCAGCCATTCACGCCTTGGGTGATGTCTGGGCCATGGGCGCGGCCCCGCAGGCCGCTTTGGTGAATATCGTTCTGCCGCGCATGTCAGAACGGTTGCAGCGCCGCACCTTGGCCGAGATCATGCAGGCCGCGGGCGACGTCATGGCCGAGGCCGGGGCCGCGATTATTGGCGGCCATACCACCCAAGGGGCGGAAATGACGCTTGGGTTTACCGTGACGGGCCTATGTGACGGTGCGCCAATCGGATTGAGAGGCGCGCGGCCCGGCGATGCGCTGATCCTGACCAAGCCCATCGGCACCGGCGTCATTCTGGCGGCCGAGATGGCAGGCCGCGCGGATGGCGACACGGTGATGGCGGCGTTGCGGTCGATGGAGCGCCCGCTGGCCGGCGATGCATCGGCCTTGGCGGGCGCACATGCGATGACCGATGTCACCGGCTTTGGCTTGGCCGGGCATCTGCTGGCCATGTGCAAGGCCAGCGGCTGTGCGGCGCAGGTCACTTTGGCGGATATCCCGCTGTTGGATGGGGTGGGCGAGTTGCTGGAGGAGGGTCAGAGATCCTCCTTGCATGCCGCTAACGCGGCCTATGCATCGCCTATGGTGACAGCGGATGGCGAGGGTGGAAACCCGCAGTATGAGGCGCTGTTCGATCCACAAACCGCCGGGGGACT